>CAIKYI010000207.1 GCA_903831545.1 uncultured Methylobacter sp.
ATAATAAATTAAAAAGATTAAAAATCTATTACTATTATTAAGCAGGCATAAACTTGTTGATAAGTCATATTTTTATATAAAAAACAGTAATATGTATAACTTTAAAATGTGCTGTTAAGCTTATCTGAATCTTGTGTAGAAAGTGTGGATAACTGTCGACTTAATTTAATCCACAGGCTCATCCACAACTTAGTCATAATTTCTTAACAGTTTTACTCTATGTTGTATGGCGTCATTAATGTATAGAATAGGCATCCTTTTTATGAAAAGATGATTTTTGGACAAAGCATTTGTCGGAAAAACCAGCCTGCTGTTAATTGTGTAAGGCTTTCGTACTGTAGATTTAAGAGTAAACAACATCATCATGTCAGAACTAAACAGCAATGAAACTACCGTTCAACCGGCGTTAATGGGGTTGAAAAATTATATTAATCAGCAGATTATCGGGCAGGATGTGCTTGTTGAACGTATGCTGATTGGCCTGTTGGCCGATGGTCATATTCTGGTTGAAGGCGCGCCTGGTTTGGCCAAGACCCGGGCAATCAATATTTTAAGTAAAGGCATTCAAGGTGATTTTCATCGGGTGCAGTTCACACCTGATTTATTGCCTGCGGATTTAACCGGTACTGAAATTTACCGTCCCCAGCAAGGTACCTTTGAATTTCAAAAAGGTCCTTTGTTTCATAATTTAATTTTGGCTGACGAAATTAACCGCTCCCCCGCCAAAGTTCAGGCAGCGTTGTTGGAAGCGATGGCCGAACGACAAATAACCGTGGGGCAGGCGACCTATCCCTTGCCAAAATTGTTTATGGTCATGGCCACGCAAAATCCAATCGAACAGGAAGGTACATATCCCTTACCTGAAGCGCAGTTGGATCGTTTTTTGTTGCATGTAAAAATTGATTATCCCAAAGCGGAACATGAAAAAAGCATTTTGCATTTGGCTAGAGCTGAAGCGCGATCGGGTTCAGTAAAAACAACAGAGCAATATCAGCCGATTGATCAAAAGACTTTATTTGCCGCGCGTAATGAAGTGTTGGATTTACACATGGCGGAAAGTCTTGAAAACTATTTGCTGCAAATTATCCTGGCAACCCGCAATCCTGGCGCTTATGGCCAGGACTTGGCATCCTGGCTGCAATATGGCGCAAGTCCAAGAGCCAGCATAGCGTTGGATCGCTGTTCCAGGGCAAAAGCCTGGTTGGCGCAACGTGATTTTGTTTGTCCAGAAGATATTCAGGATATGGCGTTTGACGTGTTGAGACATCGTTTGATTTTGTCTTATGAAGCTGAAGCCGAAGGCGTTACCACCGATCACTTTCTTAAAGAACTCATTTCCAGAGTTGCTGTACCTTGATCATGTTTAGAAAACAAGCTGATCCGGTCAATACGACTTCGAGTGAACTGATTTTTGCTTCACTTAAAACGCTGATTGATTTGGCAAGGCCAGCTTCTGGTTTAAATCTGAAACATTCGGCCATACGTTCCGGGCAAAGCGGGGGCTACGTGTCTAGATTCAAGGGCCGGGGCATGGAATTTGAAGAGGCCAGAATGTATCAACCTGGCGATGACATACGCAGTATCGATTGGCGGGTAACGGCTCGAACAGGCAATACCCATACCAAGGTTTTTCGCGAGGAGCGGGAAAGACCGGTATTTATTTCAGTGGATAATCGTCCGGCTATGCACTTTGCAACGCGAGGGGTTTTTAAATCCGTTTTGGCCGCCAAACTTGCCGGTTTATTGGCATGGGCCGCACAGCATCATGGGGACAGGATTGGCGGGCAGATATTTACCGGCAATCATTGTCTTGAATTAAAACCAAAAAATGGCAAACATGCGGTATTACAGTTTTTAAATGCCCGTGTTTGTGACAGCGGGATAATAACCAAAAGTCCGGTTACAATGACTTTGGAAAAAGTTCTGGCAAGACTGATGCAACATGCCCGTCCCGGAAGCCTGGTTTATATTGTCAGTGATTTTCGCGGCATAAATGAGCAGGTTGAAATTTATCTGGCAAAACTGGCCAGACATTGTGAAGTTGTGTTGATTTTTGTCTATGATCCTTTGGAAAGCCAATTGCCCGAAAAAGGTCGTTATCGGTTTACCGATGAAAAAAGGGACGTGCTTATCGATACTGCCGATCAACAGCGTTTATTAAACTATCAACAGCATTTTATCCAGCGACTGGAACAACTTGAACAGATAACAAAAAAAATGGGTTTGGCGTTCATTCAATGCAGTACTACAGATGATCCGGTACAGCGATTAAGATAACAAAGTCTATAGAGTTTTCCCGGTTGTGGGAGCGACGCCGGCGTCGCGACTGGCACCTAAAATTGCGATGAGACTTCAACAGTAAACAATAATGCAACCGACAGAACTTCCACTTAAAGATATACACGAACCTGCAGCCATAGGCTGGTGGCCGCCAGCAATCGGCTGGTGGCTTTTGGCGATAGTTGTTCCGCTATTGATTTTTTTTCTGTTTTGGCTTTATAAAAGAGTAACCCGCAGAACAGCAATTAAAACGGCCACAAAAATATTGTCAGAACTTAAACAGGATACGACACGGAATAATCTGGAAATGGTAGCTGAACTTTCCATGTTACTTAGGCGTGTAGCCATCAGTTTAGCACCAAGAACCAAGTCAGCCGGATTGACGGGAAGCCAATGGCTGGCATTTCTCGACAGTTCGGTAAAAGACTCACCTTTTAGTAACGGTATTGGTCAGCTTTTGACTGAAGCGCCTTATCGAAAAATGCCTGTTACGGAACAGGAACGGTCGCAATTAATCAGCCTCTGCGAAAACTGGCTTAAAGCCCAAGCACAACAAAAATCATGATTAACTTTGAATGGCCCTGGCTTTTGGCCGCGTTACCCTTACCCTTATTAATCCGCTGGTTGGCTTCAGCCAATATGCCAGCAGAACAGGCGGCCCTAAAAGTTCCATTTTTGGAAGATTTTTCTGAAGGTGAAACCCGTGCTGTTTCTAAAACTGAGCAATGGCCCTTATTGCTCGCTGCAATTGCCTGGATGTTTTTGGTGCTTGCCAGTACCCGTCCGCAATGGCTGGGCGAGCCGATTGAACAGGCGGTTAGCGGTCGCGATTTAATGTTGGCGGTGGATTTATCCGGCAGCATGGAAGAGCAGGATTTTATGCTTAACAAGCGGCCTGTTGACCGCCTGACCGCAGCCAAAGGGGTAGCCAGTGATTTTATTAACCGGCGGGTCGGCGACAGGGTGGGCTTGATTTTGTTTGGTACCCAGGCTTATCTGCAAACGCCGTTAACCTTTGATCGCAAAACGGTGATGACCTTATTAAACGAATCGGTCATCGGTCTGGCTGGTGATAACACTGCGATAGGCGATGCCATTGGATTGGCTGTTAAACGACTTAAAGATGAGCAGGCTAATAGCCGGGTTTTGGTGTTAATGACGGATGGCGCCAATACTGCCGGTGAAGTTACCCCGTTAAAAGCTGCAGAATTGGCTGCAGCCCAACATTTGAAGATTTACACCATAGGTATTGGTGCTGATGAAATGATCGTGCGCAGTTTTTTTGGTAACCGCAAAGTTAATCCTTCTGTTGATCTGGATGAAAAAACCTTGATCAAGATTGCCGAAAGTACTGGGGGTCAATATTACCGGGCCAGAAATGCTGATGAACTGAATAATATTTATATGAGACTCGACGAGCTTGAACCAGTAGAAAAAGATAAACAATATTTCAGACCCCGTAGCGAGTTATATTTTTGGCCGTTAGGGCTGTCCTTAACGCTGGCAGCGTTTATTGCGTTGTCCAAGGTACGCTTCTCATGAATCTGACCGACTTTCATTTTATCAGGCCATACTGGTTGCTGGCTGTTTTACCTTATGTGTTGATTCTGGTTTTAATGCTCAGAAATAAACTCAGTCAAGGTAATTGGTCTGCGGTTTGTGATGCCGAATTGCTGCCCTATTTGTTGCAGGAAAAATCGGTCAACCAAAGTCGTTGGCCATTAACGGCGGGAGCAGTCGCGGCGCTGTTGGTGATTTTTTCGCTGGCCGGACCTGCCTGGGAACGCTTGCCTTCACCGGTTTTTAGAAATGATTCGGCCTTGGTTATTGCGCTGGATTTATCCTTATCCATGAATGCCGCCGATATTAAACCCAGTCGCTTGATTATGGCCCGTTACAAAATTGCTGACATTTTAAAGCAGCGTAAAGACGGTCAGACCGCCTTGCTGGTTTATGCCGGTGATGCTTTTACTGTGACGCCATTGACCGATGATACCGAAACCATAGACAGTCAGTTGTCAGCCTTAAACACCGACATTATGCCCACTCAGGGTAGCAATACGGCGATGGTTCTGGACAAAGCCGTGGAACTTTTTAAACAGGCCGGTTTGCAAAAAGGCCAGATTTTATTGGTGACTGATGGCGTTGAACTGGATAAAACCTTGGCAACGGCAAAAGCACTGGATAAATATCAATTGTCGATTTTGGGTGTCGGAACCGATGACGGCGCACCGATAGCCTTGCCTGAGGGCGGTTTTGTTAAAGATGAGCAAGGTACTATTGTGGTACCCAAATTAAATTCTGGCGACCTTAAAACATTGGCGCAGGCCGGTAATGGAATTTATCAAGCCTTCACCACAAATGATGCTGATATTCAAAAGTTGTTGGTCACTGTTGATAAATCAGTTCAGCAGCAAGGCAAGGAGAACGATAATGTCTTGCTGGATCAATGGGCAGAGAAAGGTCCCTGGTTATTATTGCTGGCATTACCGTTAGCGGCTTTGACTTTTAGAAAAGGCTTGTTATGTTTTGCCTTATTATTGATCTTGCCTTTGCCAAAAAACAGTTATGCCTTGGGTTGGCAGGATTTATGGCAAAACAAAGATCAGCAGGCGCAACAAGCCTATAACAACAAAGACTTTGCAAAGGCGGCTGAACAATTTGAAAATCCGGCTTGGAAAGCGGCTGCCCAGTACAAAGCAGGGGATTATGAAAAGGCGCTGGAAAATCTGAAAAATAGTCAAGCAGCCAGTAGCACTTACAATCAGGGCAATGCGCTGGTAAAAGCGGGCCAGTTGGAGGAGGCTGTAAAAGCCTACGAACAAGCCTTGAAGCTTAACCCTGATGATAGCGATGCCAAATTCAATAAAGATCTTGTAGAAAAAGAACTGGAAAAACAGAAAAAAGAGCAAAAGCAGGATCAGAAAAAGGACGACAAGCAGCAGTCCAAAGACGATTCGAAAAAAAATCAGGACGGTGATAAAAAAGACGGCGAGCAATCAGAAAAATCTGATGAACAACAAAATTCTGAAGAAAAGCCTGAACAAAAACCTGAGCAAAAGCCATCAGATCAGCAACAGTCTGAAGAAAAACAGCAGCAGGATAAAGCGGAGCAACAAAAACAGGAAGCTTCAAAGTCCGAGCAGGCCGAGCAAAACAAAAAACCGGACAAAGACGAGTCTGCCAAAGAACAGGCACCTGCCGACATTCAACCCACGGATGAACAAAAGCAGGCCAATGAACAATGGCTAAAAAGAATTCCCGATGATCCGG
>CAIKYI010000208.1 GCA_903831545.1 uncultured Methylobacter sp.
AGTTTATGATTATGTATCAGGACAGGATGCCTAATTTTAATTATTAGAGGCAGTTACACGGATTTTTTTACACCCTCTCGTTTTGCGATTGATGCGTTTTCTCGTGCCCACGCGCTGCGTGACCAGACCTCAGCGCGGATGACATTGATTCCCACGCAGCGCGTGTGAATCAGGTTTGCAGTAAATTAGCGGGTAGCGCGATGGTCGTGGTTTTCATGATCTTGCTCTTCATGTTCAACTTTGCATTGATTATTTGAGCTAACGTTGCTGGCATTGATTGATGTATCGCGAGCCAGTACGCCGGTATCGGCATAATCGGTAAACAACCCGTCGACGCCAAGATCATAATAATACTTCATTTCTGCTTCAGGATTGGTAAAGCCGTAACCGCTGGCATCGTTGCGGAAAGTCCAGGTATGAACTAACAGGCCTTTATCATGCGCCATCTCTACTACACCTGTGCTGCCAACAACGTTACGATGGTTAATGTTGCCATCTGTGTCTACAGTTTTTACCAGATAAGGCTTCCACGGACCAACTGCATCGGCATAGGATTTAATAAAGCTTAAGCCTTCATTAGTCAGTAAATCGGCAAAGGTACGAGTGTCACCGGAAACCACGAAGTCATAAGGTTGCTTGTAAGGCGCGACCAGTGACATTGAACCGTCGGCATTGACATCGTCGGCATCAACCAGCTGTACCAGTTGAATGTTGGTCTTATGGCTCAGGTATTGCAGGTTGCTAACTTCAAAAGACTGGATGAACACCGGCGCACAAGCACTGTTGCTGTAGGCTTTGTGGAGTTTATTTATTAGTTTGTTTTCGAAGAAGTTCAAGCCGAACAACTTATGATTTTTCTTGCCTTTGAGTTCGGCGTGATACGTTGAATGCTTAATTTCAGGATAGATGCCGATAGATCTGCCGGTTGTCTTGCTTTGACTTTTAGTCAGCGCAATGACTTCGTCCAAGGTAGGGATTTCAAATTGACCGTTGTATTGCTGGTCACGGCGAGCCAATGGTTGAACTGCGCGGAGGGTTTTGATTTCTGCCAGCGTAAAGTCGGTGGCAAACCAGTCATTATATTCAACACCGTCTACCATACGTTTGGTTTTGCGGCTTGCAAATTCAGGGTGGCTGGCAACGTCAGTTGTTCCGCCTATCATCGGTTCGTGGCGCGCAACCATATGACCGTCTTTGGTTAACACCAGATCAGGCTCGATAAAATCAGCGCCCATTTCTATCGCAAGGGTATAACCTTCAATGGTGTGGTCGGGACGGTTACCGGCAGTGCCGCGATGGCCGATAACGATAGGTGTATTTTTCATTTGGAACTGTGCATCCGCTTCGGCAGCAGTTTGAAAGCCGAGGATGGCCAGCATGGCGCCGGCTAATAAAGTTGGTTTAAAAGATGGACTAAACATCAGGTGTTTCCTTTTTAAGGTTGGGTGAGGTAAGTGGTTTTAACCGGGTGGATAGAAAGCAGTTACAGGGACGTTGCCGCTCCGGCAACTATTTACCAATCGCG
>CAIKYI010000209.1 GCA_903831545.1 uncultured Methylobacter sp.
ATCGGTATTCATACATGGCGTTAATCAGCTGAAACAGGTTGTGCATGCCCTGTTTATTCATCGGTAGGTAGCCGAGTTCGTCGATGATTAATAGATCAAACTTCAGTAGCTGATTAATCTTCTTTTTCAGCTCGCCCTTTAATTCGGCCTGTTCCAGCGCTTCAATCAAGGTTAACGCGGTACTGAAACACACCTTATATCCAGCCTCTATGGCTTTAAAGCCCAGGCCAATCGTAAGATGTGTTTTACCGACCCCAGGCGAACCAATGAACACTACGTTTTCCCTATTATCAATAAAGCCGAAGTCTAAAAGGCCGTTAACTTCCCGTTTGCTGATGGTGGTCTGAAAAACATAGTCAAAGTCATCCAGGCTTTTATAGACCGGAAAGGCTGCTCGCCGTTGGTTTTGCTCAATCCGCTTGCCATTTCGCAGTTGTAGTTCCTGCTCAATCAAGGTCTCGGCAAAGTGCAGATAAGAGACCGCGTTGGCTTCAGCGTTGCCAATCAGCTGCTCCAGCCCTTGAGCCATGGCTGTCAGGTACAAGCCACGATATTTCTGGGCTACGCTATCAATAGACGACATGGCTCTCTCCTTGTCCGGCAGACTGGCCATTAAGGGCAGCATAACCTGCCAATGCGCCAGATGAATCTGGGATGGGTTGATCGGCCGTTGCAGCAGACATGCGCTCAGGATGCAGTTGGTAAGCCTCAAGCCTATCGCGCAACTGGCTCGCGGTTAACCGAGTCGAGGTAAGGATGCGTTCTAACAAATTAGCATTGATCTCGTCATGTTGTACGGTGTGCTTGGTGATAACCTGCTTGGCACCCAGCAACTGATCCTTGTAGATTTTAGGCGAACTGATCTTCAATAGCGCGCACAAGCGCCGTCTGTCGTTGTCACCCAACTGCTCAGATAGCGCGGCTTCTAGCGTCTCTACCTGCTGCTGCCTGTCTCGATAATGATGGGTGTTTTTAATAATCTGGCCTTTTTCCAGACTGATAACGTGTTCAGCAATCTGCTTACCATTAGCAAGATCCTTAATCAGTAGTTGTCCCGCATACGCCGACACACCAACCTTGGCCAATTGGTAGGCCATAGGCACCGAGTATTTATTCGATTGCCAGGAAATCAGACTGGTTTTATCGACCTGGCGGGTTTTCTGTACCTCCGACCTATTCTCCAAACAAGACGGCGCTAAATAGGACTGCATTTTAACTTTCTCTTCCAGGTCATAATGAGCCTGGGGCTGTTGCCCCGTGGTGCCATGCACACGTTTATTCGCCACCGTATCCAGCCAATCAGCCACATACCTTTCCAGACATTTCCAGTCGGTAAAGGTCTCGCCATAAAGTCCGTTTTGCTTCACGTATTTCACCCCAGATTCAACCTTACCTTTACTTTCAGGATCGTAGCCCTCGCAAACTCGGATATGGAAACCTGCCGTTGTCGCGTATTGATGGAAGCGTTGGTTTAACTCCAATTCACGAAAGATTTCGTGAATAACAACCAGCTTGGTTTGATCGTAAACACATTCTTGCGGCATGCCACCAAAGTAACGGAACGCGGCGTCATGCTGAGAAATCAAGGCTTGCGTATCAATAGGTTGAGCCGAAACCGTTACATGCATCAGTCTGGAATAAGACAGCACAAACACCATGAAGTAAACGGTAGTCTCTTTGCCGCCAATCATCACGCCACGCAATTCTCCGCCATCCACTTGGCATTGCGCACCAGGAATCATATCAATGACAGGCTCGTAATAGCGTGGCTGCTTGAAGCTGATTTCATCCTTTAACGCCTCAATATAGCGCCGCATCGAACGATCAGAAACCGTCAGTGAATCAATTTTGGCCTTCAACTTTCGCATGACTTTGACTGCCGACAAGTTCGGAAAGGTTTGCAGCAGTTGCGAAGGGGTCACGATGCGGTCCCAGTAACGCACCACGGGCCTGAAGGCGTCGTTGACGCTGAGCGTGGGGTCCTGGAA
>CAIKYI010000210.1 GCA_903831545.1 uncultured Methylobacter sp.
ACCTAGTCATTGTATTACACTGACAGGAATTGAGAAAACGTAATCCATTTTGTAATTATTTGGCCTCACTAAAATGGAGCACGGATGACACGGATTTGACTGGGAATTTAGATGCCCTTATAACCCGAAGTAATCGGATAACGCCGGTCACGACCAAATGCACGTTCCGTAATCCTGATGCCGGGCGGGGATTGCCTGCGTTTATATTCGTTTCGATCGACCAGACTAATGGCTCTGGCAACGTCTGCGCGGCTGAATCCGGCAGCGATGATTTCATCGGCGGCCTGATCTTTTTCAATATACCGCTCCAAAATCGGATCTAGCACGTCATAAGGCGGCAAGGAGTCGGCATCAATCTGGTCGGGTGCCAGTTCAGCCGAGGGTGGCCGGGTGATGACCCGTTCGGGAATGACTTGGGAAATTGAATTACGATAACAGGCCAACTGATAAACCAATAGTTTGGGCACATCTTTGATGGGAGCAAAACCGCCGGACATGTCGCCGTAAAGCGTCGCGTAACCAACGCTCATTTCGCTTTTATTGCCGGTAGTCAACAACAATTTGCCCTGTTTGTTGGACAGTGCCATTAACACCACGCCCCGGCAGCGCGCCTGAATGTTTTCCTCGGTGGCATCTTTGGCAGTACCGACAAAAATATCAGCCAACATGCCCGTAAAGGCCTTAACGGCTGGTTCTATCGGAATGCTGTGGTAGTGAACTCCCAATAGTTGAGCTTCCAGTACCGCATCTTCGTTGCTCATGTCCTGGGTGTATCTTGACGGCAACAACACTGCCTCAACTTTATCGGCGCCCAGGGCATCAACCGCCAAAGCCAGCACCAAAGCAGAATCAATACCACCGGACAAACCTAAAATGGCACCCTGGAAACCGTTTTTTCTGACATAGTCTTTAATACCCAAAACCAGCGCCTGATATTCGCTGGAGATTTGGTTATAAAGCGGTGCGCAAGTGCTTTTTATGGGCTGGTTGCCATCAAACTCAACCACGCTGAGCTGTTCTTTAAACTCCGCAGCACGAAAAACGATGTCGCCATCGGCATTTACGACAAACGACGCGCCATCAAAAATCAATTCATCCTGACCGCCAACCTGATTAACATAAACCAAGGGCAATTGAGCCGCTTTTACCTGACGACAAACAATGTCTTCGCGTTGATGGATTTTTCCCGAGTTAAACGGCGAGGCGTTAAGCGTCAGTAATAATTCGGCGCCAGCTTGTTTGTTATCTTCAATAATCCCGGTTCGCCAGACATCTTCACAAATAGTCAGACCAATAAACCTGCCGTTGAACTCGAATACACACGGTTGATCGCCCGCCGTGAAATAACGCTGTTCATCAAAAACGCCATAATTAGGCAAGGCCCGTTTGCGATAACAAGCCACAATCGCACCCTGATGCAGCACTGCGGCGCTGTTGTAAAGCTTGTCATCCTCGCGCTCGGGAAAACCAATGACCAGGGCAATACCGGCAACACGGTCGGCAATTTGATAAAGCGCATTATTGGCGGCGGTAATAAAATCGCTGCGAAACAATAAATCTTCTGCCGGATAGCCGGTCACGGTCAGTTCCGGAAAAACGATCATATCCGCGCCCAAGTCATCTCGGGCATGAATGGCGGCTTTAACGATGTTATCAACATTGGCAGCAATGTTGCCGACCAGGAAATTGGTTTGGGCTAGGGCTATTTTTAGGGTCATTCGAGAAATTCTCTAGCTTGTTTTGGAAATTTACCAATTAACCACTTTAGTAATTCAACTTGATCCCCGCCTTTTGCTCGTCTAACTTGTATTAGCAGTTTCTGAACGGTAGGACGGTCAAGCGTTAGGTTTGAAGCACCTTCATTACACACAGAACACAACGCACGTAAGTTTGTAGCATTATCATCGCCACCTTGTGATTTATCGATAATGTGCCCTATATGCAAACGTGTTTTTCTTGAGGGATCATACGGATGAGGTTCTCCGGCAACTGCTCCACACATTTGACAAGTAAAGCCATTACGATCAAGAACAAAAGCGCGAGTTTCTTTTGAAATTGCACGCTCAAAGGCCGGTTGTGGTTTGGGGTTTTCTAAAATGTACTGTCCGGGCTTTAGATCGCTTCGGTCGTTATGCGTGAGAATTTGGTATCCTTCTTCTGTTCGTAGTTCACGAACACGCCTCGCCCACTCTGTTTGATTACTACAGACCTCCCGCAACTCTTCAGAATCCATTACGCGACCAATATTACTCAAAAAATGTTCACGTAATTTTACTTTTGCCCCAATTGATTTTTTCATGATTAAACTTTTTTATCCTACAACTGCAAATAGTTTTCTAACTGCTAAACATTCATAAATTTGTGCGGCGACTGCATGAGCAACAGGTGGTGGAAAAGCATTACCAATTTGACGGTATGCGGGTGTTTTTTTACCTACAAATTTCCAGTCATCAGGAAAACCTTGAATGCGGGCCACCATCTCCACGGTTAAACGAGGCATACCAACAAAATCTTTTTCAGGTATTTCATTTGCAATGGTATGACCATTAACTCCCAGTGCCGCCCATGCTTTCTTGGCTCGGGTTGGCCCCAAATCAGGGCCACCGTGTTTTTTAGAGCCACCAACAATTGTTGGTGCAATATCGTCAGCTTCATTCGCCCATTTTCTTGCTCCACGCCAACCACCTGCGTTCATTTGATCGAGCAACAGTTCTCCAACGGTAGGTGGATTATGACCAAGAGGGTTACACCAGTTAAAATTAGCAGCTAGATCTTTTTTAATAGCGACGATTACAACACGAGGACGTAACTGCGAAACACCATAGTCCGAAGCATTCAATAAACGCCAATCAACTACATAACCCATGTGTTGCAATTTGCGCTTCAATGTAATGCGATAATCTTCAAACACTGCATCTAAAAAACCACGCACATTTTCCAACATCACCGCATTAGGTCTGATTTCATCAACAAGCCGCAATGCTTCTGGAAACAAATCGCGATCATCATCTTGTCCCAATTGTTTGCCTGCTTTGGAAAACGGTGGACAGGGCACTCCGCCAGCTAACAATTGAACACCTTTAAACCTTGTACCGTCGAATTCCTTTACATCGCTTTCAATAACGTTCCAGTTTGGCCGATTGTAGCGTAAGGTGTTACAACAATGACCATCAATTTCAACCAAAGCTTGCGCGCCAAATCCTGCACGTTCCAAGCCCAATGCCTGACCACCGGCGCCTGCACAAATTTCAACACATTCAAACTCAGACATAACTTTTACTCTCAATAACTTTTGCATTTACATCCATGTAAGTCATAATCTTTAAATTTTTTATTTTCATACTTTATGCCATTGCTGCCTGATATCATCAACAATAGCCTGATCCATATCTTTTAACGATTTGGGTTCGCCAGTGTATCCGGCACAACCCAAACCTTGATCTAAATCCGATTTTTTAAACGGTGAGTTTTTAAGCGCCTTATTTTCAAGGTAGCCAATAAAATCTAGTACCTCCTGTGCAAAAGGTTCAGGCAGGGCTTTGGATTTTTCATAAATGATTTCTGCGGTATTCATGATCTCTCCATTATTTATCCGATGTCATAAAGGCACTCAAAAGCCTGCCAAATTATGCGCTTACAAACACCCCTTCATCGCCACACCAATATCCGTCGGCGAACTTACTACTTCAATACCAGCAGCTTTAAGCGCGGCGACTTTGCCTTCTGCCGTACCTTTGCCACCGGTTACAATTGCACCGGCATGGCCCATGCGCTTTCCTGCAGGTGCGGTTTGTCCGGCGATATACGCAACCACAGGTTTGGTGACATAGGCTTTGATATACTCTGCGGCATCTTCTTCTTCGCCGCCGCCAATTTCACCGACCATGACAATACCTTTGGTTTGTTCGTCTGCCTGAAAACGGCTGAGTACGTCAACAAAGTTCATGCCGTGGATCGGGTCGCCGCCTATGCCGACGCAGGTACTTTGTCCCAGGCCTTGTGCAGTGGTTTGATGCACGGATTCATAGGTTAAAGTACCGGAGCGCGATACGATTCCTATTGAGCCTGGCAAATGGATATTAGCAGGCATGATGCCGATTTTACATTCGCCCGGGGTAATGATGCCCGGGCAGTTGGGGCCGATTAACAAGGCACCGGTTTCAGCCATTGCCGCTTTAACGCGCAGCATTTGTAAAATGGGTATGCCTTCGGTGATGCAGACGATCAGTTTAATTCCGGCATCAACGGCTTCGAGAATGGCATCGGCCGCATAAAAAGGTGGCACATAAATTACGCTGGCGGTCGCGCCTGTAGTATTGACTGCATCTTGTACTGTATTAAACACCGGCAAACCCAAATGGGTTTCGCCGCCGCGTTCCGGGGTCACGCCACCGACCAGTTGCGTACCATAGTCCCGCGCTTGTTGGGAATGGAAGGTGCCTTGTTTACCGGTGAAGCCCTGGCAAATAACTTTGGTGTCTTTATTGATTAATATACTCATGCTACGGCCTCCGCCAATGCTACAACTTGTTCTGCCGCGTGTGCCAAATCATCGGCAGCATAAAGATTTAGTCCGGTGTTGCTCAACAAGGCACGACCCTGTTCGGCATTGGTACCTTCAAGACGCACGACCACCGGTACGGTAACGTGAATTTGCTCAACCGCCGCTAAAATACCTGCTGCAATAATATCGCACTGTACAATCCCGCCAAAAATATTTACCAACACCGCTTTTACGCTGCTATCAGACAGAATCAGCTTGAATGCTTCGCAAACTTTTTCAATGCTGGTGCCGCCACCGACATCCAGAAAATTGGCCGGTTGTCCGCCTTTCAGCTTCACCAGGTCCATGGTCGCCATCGCCAGTCCTGCACCATTAACCATGCAGCCTATATTGCCGTCCAGGGTGATGTAATTAAGTCCGAACTGCTGGGCTTTATTTTCTTTTTCATCTTCTTGTTCGGCATCTTTCATCGCCAAAATATCAGGATGCACTTCGACCGCATTATCATCAAAATTGATTTTGGCATCCAGCGCCAACAAGTCACCGCTAGTCGTTTCTATTAGCGGGTTAATTTCAATCTGACTGGCATCCTTGGCTAAAAACAAGTCATACAACCCTTGCATAATTTTTGCCAACGCTTTGATTTGTGGGCCTTTAAGCCCCAAGGTGTAGGCGACTTTTCGGCATTGGTAGGCTTGTAAACCGGCTGCTGGATGCACTGGAACCGAGATGATCTGTTCGGGCGTTTCGTGGGCAACGGTTTCTATATCCATGCCGCCCGCTGCAGAAGCAACAAAAATTATACGCTGAGTACCCCGATCGACCAGTATACTTAAATATAACTCGCGTTTGATCGGATAAATTTTTTCGATTAATAACGAATTAATGGGTAAGCCATGCGCATCCGTTTGCTGGGTGACCAGTCTCTTGCCCAACATGCCCTGACTAAACTCGGTTACTTCAGCCAGTGTTTTGGCCAGCTTTACGCCGCCGACTTTGCCCCGGCCACCGGCATGAACCTGGGCTTTTACGACCCAGCCATCTCCGCCCAAATCTTTGGCAACCTGGGCTGCGCTTTCAGCTGTTGTAGCCTGTTTGCCTTCAGGCACAGGTATGGCGTAATGCAAAAATAACTGTTTAGCCTGATACTCATGGATATTCATTTATTACTCCTAAATTAACCGGTAAAGTCCGGCGGATTTTTTACACACTGATAACAACTGATGCTACGATTAATAACAACTACGAAAACATGACCGGGTGCAGGCTATTTTAAGCCACGGATTAAAACAGATTACTTTGTAAGGCAAAAAGTGCCAATCTATTGTCAATAAAGTTATCTTTACCGAGCATTTTAACCAAGTCCCTGCAAAACACCATTCTAAAAACAACATGCCGCCAAATACTTCTGAAACTATCTTTCCCTGTCCCTTCTCCAAGGGCTACGGTATTCCTGCCAAACAAGCCTGGCAATTGCTAAAAGTATTTTTAGGCTATCGACTTATCCTGGCCGGCCTGTTTGTCGTCTTATTTTATAGCGATACAAGATCTTCCTTGCTCGGCAGTTACGACAGTGAATTGTTTATTTATTGCAGCGAAGGTTATTTAGTTCTCTCCATTCTATCGGCAATCAGCATATTCTGGCGACTCACCAGCTATGCCACGCAAGCGCAACTGCTGATTTTTACCGATATTCTTATACTGACCTTAATCATGCATGCCTCCGGTGGTATCAACAGTGGCATCGGCACCCTGCTTGCGGTGTCCATTGCTGCCGGTGGCTTATTAATCGGTGGTCGTTGTGCGATGTTTTTCGCCGCCCTGGCCAGTTTGTCGGTACTGGCCGAACAGGTCTTTGCCGATTATTCGCACAGTTTTGATTCCAACTCGTATGTGAATGCTGGCATGCTTGGCGCTTCTTTTTTTACCATTGCCTTGTTGTCTTATATTCTGGCAAAACGTAGTGAGCAAATATTCCAACTTGCCGATCAACAGCAACAAACCATTACTAAACTCGAAGATCTTAACAAGTATATTATTCAGCATCTGCAATCAGGCATTATTATTGCCAACAAACAGCAGGCCATACAAATGGCTAATGAGGCGGCCTTAAAGCTGGCTAATTTAACAACATTGCCGGTCAGTTTGGGTGATATTTCGGAATATTTATCACTGGGGTTTCAAGTTTGGTTAACCGATTCAGAACAGAACTTTGTGTTGTTACAATTGCCTGATCAATCTGAAATTCATTGCCGGTTTATACCTTTGCCGACCGGTCATGAAGTGTTTTACATGATTATTCTGGAGGATATTGCGCTTTACAATCAGCACGTCCAGCAAAGCAAGTTGGTGTCGTTAGGTCGACTCACGGCCAGCATAGCTCATGAAATACGCAATCCATTAGGAGCAATAAGCCATGCGGGACAATTGCTCTCGGAAAATCCGCTTTTATCCGTTCAGGATAAACGCTTGACTGAAATAATCCAGAATCACTCGGTTCGCGTAAACCATATTATTGAAGATATTTTGCAGCTTTCCAGAAGAACCGATTCAAGACGGGAAAAGATATATCTACAGTCCTGGTTGGATAATTATCTAAGAAACTTCTGTCTTGAAAATTCAGTTAATGCAGAGATCTTCAGATTATCTTGTCCGACAGAATCCTTGGGCGCGTTTATTGATCCTGGTCATTTAAAGCAGATTATGGATAATTTATGTCGAAACGCCCTGAAATACGGTAAAACCGAAGTTGGACAAATTTATTTTCGACTTTCTGAGCTGCAGCAATCATCTTGTATAGAAGTCATTGACAATGGCGAGGTTATTAGCCGTGAACATCAAGGTCACCTGTTTGAGCCTTTTTTTACCACTTCTGTCAGTGGCACAGGATTAGGACTTTATATCTCAAAAGAATTAGCCGAATTAAATCAGGCAAAACTGAGCTATTATTTTACCGATGATAACCACAATTGTTTTCGACTGTGTCTGATGAATGCTGAACAGCCCCTAATTGACCTATGAAAAAACCACTGGCATTAATTGTAGACGATGAGCCCGATATTCGTGAACTGCTTGAAATCACCCTGAATAGAATGGAAATCGAAACCTGCGCAGCCGAAGATGTGAGTGGAGCCAAAAAACTTTTGCAACAAAAAGCTTTTGATCTTTGTCTGACTGACATGAAACTGCCGGATGGCAACGGTTTGGAGTTGGTCGACTTTATTCAGACCTTGCCAACGCCAGTGCCGGTGGCTGTTATTACTGCCCATGGCAATATGGAATCGGCTATTTTGGCGATGAAAAAAGGCGCTTTTGATTTTGTTTCCAAGCCGGTTGATTTATCCGGACTCAGGCTGCTGATCAATAACGCGCTAAAGCTTTCTGAAGCGAGTCCGGTTAAAGACCGGCGAAGTCGGCACCTTTTGCTTGGCGAATCTTTAGTCATGCAGGAGATCAGGGCAAAAATAAGCAAGCTCGCCCGCAGTCAGGCGCCTGTTTATATTAGCGGGGAGTCAGGTACAGGCAAGGAGCTGGTTGCAAGGCTGATCCATCAACATAGCTCCCGTAGTGATCATGCTTTTGTGGCGATTAACTGTGGAGCCATTCCTCAGGAGTTGATGGAAAGTGAATTTTTCGGCCATAAAAAAGGCAGTTTTACTGGCGCGACCAGCGATAAAAAAGGCTTGTTTCAGTGTGCTGAAGGCGGCACCTTGTTTCTTGATGAGGTTGCTGATTTACCCTTGTCACTGCAAGTCAAATTACTCCGCGCCATTCAAGAAAAGAAAATCCGTCCCGTTGGGGATTCACAAGAACTGTCGGTTGATATCCGGTTGCTGAGCGCCACCCATAAAAATCTCAATGAAATGGTTTTGGCTGGCAGTTTCAGGCAAGATTTATATTACCGGATTAATGTTATTGATCTTAAAGTTCCCCCTTTACGTGAACGTCCCGGGGATATTCCCGGATTGATCGATCATATTCTGGCAAAACTGACAGTTGCCAACCAGCAGCAGCGACCACTGTTATCAACATCGGCGTTAACGGCCTTGCAGAACTATTCTTTTCCGGGCAATGTGCGGGAACTTGAAAATATTCTGGAAAGAGCGCTGGCTCTGTATGACGGCAATAGCATAGAGCTTGACGATATAAACCTGCCGAAAGACTCGCATAAGCGTTCGGCGTCATCTGATTTTGATTCAGCTTCGGGGTCGCTGGAAACTCATCTGGAAAAAATTGAAAAAAGAGTTGTCATCCATGCCCTGGAAGAAAACCAATGGGACAAAATAGCCGCTGCCAGGCAGTTGGGAATATCGATCAGGTCGTTAAGTTACCGAATGACAAAATTGGATATAGTTTAAAGGATGCATACCGATATTAAAGATTCTACTCGATTCATCCCCTCCATTAATGTCACATAAAAATGGAATACAGATGAAACCGATCCGATGAGCTTACATGAATTTTTAAAAACTTGGACTGCCCTGTCTTTTAATCCGTGTTCCATTTTTGTATGTAATAAATGGTTTATAGCTTTACCCCTAATCTTGATTTAAGCAATATCAGTTGAAAATACTGTAAAATAATCAAACAGGCAGATAACAATTATGTTTTGCCGGAATTACTTTCCTTGGCCGGTGTAGCAAGGTAATGGATTAGTTATTTATCGCAATGGTTTGATATATAAAAATGAGTGAAGAATACGAATACGATGATGAGGCGGAAGAATATTACGCAATCCG
>CAIKYI010000211.1 GCA_903831545.1 uncultured Methylobacter sp.
ATGTTAAACGGCATTTGTGTTGTCCTTTTAAAGGCAGTACTTGCCAGATTAGTTAAGATTAATTTAAGGTTAAATGAAGAAAATACAGCATCAGTATCAATACGTAGATAATATGAACGCAGCGCAAACGACTATGAATGAAGCTAACATGATTTCATCACGACGCAAATTTATAAAAAACATGGCTTATGGCTCCCTGCTAATGGCCGGCGGAATCAGTGTCGCAAACGCCAAAGCCAAACATATAGCCCCACATACGGTACTTAACTCACATTCAGCAACGCACAAAACACATGTGCATGAAACCTTGCATCAGCATTTGTCGTCATTAAAGGCAACTCCCAGAGTTGATAGATTTGGTTTTTTTGACCGACGCTTGCCATCACATAAGATGCTGGCCCTCCATAACACCCATACCGGTGATCAGCTTAATCTGACCTACTTTGAACAGGGCCGATATATTACCGATGCCCTACACGAAATAAATCATTTGTTTCGAGACTATCATGACGGCACTGTTCATCCTATTGACCCGGCCTTGCTGGATCAGCTTTATGATTTGAAACATACCCTGGAAGTCAGAAAGCCATTTCATATAGTTTCCGGTTATCGCTCACCGGCCACCAATGCCGATTTGCGCAAACACAGTGATGGCGTCGCCAAAAACAGTTTGCACATGGAGGGCAGGGCGATTGATATTCGCATTGAAGGCTTAGATACAAGAAGAATCAGAAATGCTGCGCTGGCCATGCAACGTGGTGGCGTCGGTTATTACGAACGATCTGATTTTGTGCATCTGGACACAGGCAGCATAAGAACCTGGGGTGGTTAATTGTTGTTTTTAAACGGTTTTATTGCTTTTCCATCTCAGTCAAATAATTGCCATAGCGCGCTGCACCATTGAGTTTTGCACGCTTGTAAAGTGCGTCTTGTGCGGCTTTACTGTTTTCCGGTTTTCCTTGCCAGGCTTGTAGTACCGGTTGTTGCAAGGCCCGTCCATAAGAAAAACTTAATTCCCAAGGGGCGTTTTCTGCCAGGGCATTGATGGCATTAAGATTCTCTGTAGCCTCTTCTGGTGTTTGTCCGCCCGAAAGAAAATTAATTCCCGGCATTGCGGCTGGCACCGAGCGACGCAACTGAGCCAAGGTTTTTTCGGCAATTTCTTCAGGGTTAGTCTGGCGTTGCGCAGCCTTACCGGGCACGATCATACTGGGTTTAAGTACCACATATTCCAGTTCTACCCGATGTCTGTACAAAGCATGAAAGACAGCGCGCTGCACTGCTTCTGTCACGTCAAAGCAGTACTCAATGCTGTGATCACCGTCTAAGAGTACCTCCGGTTCAACAATAGGTACAATACCCAATGACTGGCAAATAGCTGCATAACGTGCCAACACTTCTGCATTTGCGTCTATGCCCAGTTGAGTCGGATTTTGCGGGCTAATGGAATACACCTCGCGCCATTTAGCGAAGCGCGCCCCTTGTGCTTTGTAGCCCGTGAGTCGCTCAGCCAGTCCGTCCAGGCCTTGCGTAATCAAATCACCCGAGGCATTGGCCAGAGGCAACGTGCCTTTATCCACTTTAATGCCAGGTACCATGCCATTCTCAGCCACCACGGCCGGAAGCAGTTTACCGCTGTCTGTTTTTTGTCCCAGGGTTTCTTCAAACAGAATTACGCCACTGATAAACTCGCATAAATCCGGCGTAGTCAGCAGTAATGATCGATAAACGCGACGGCTTTCTTCTGTTGATTCTACCTTAATCGCTGCAAAGCGTTTGGCCATGGTTGGATGGCTCTCATCGGCAGCAAGTATGCCTTTGCCCTTGACGACCAGATCAGCAATAGTGTTTTGTAGTTCGGTTTGTATGCTCATGATAAATCCCCTGTTAGTATTTTTATGTGTTGATTTTTCAGTACAAAAACTTGTGTTTGGTTTAATCGGCGAACGAGTACGCCAAAGCCCAACAGGCACAGCCATAGTGTCGTGGGTTCAGGCACCGGATTAGATTGACCTGTTACGGTAACGCTAGCCGCGCTGATGTCTAAAATTAGGGGGGTAGCCGAAAGGCCTTTCACATCGATGCCGGGGATTGTATTGGGATCGAACAGCATATTTGTTATTCCATCTCTAATTGCTTTGAAGGACAAGGTTGCCAGAGAAAAACTGCCTAAACTATCGGCCTGCAATTGACCTAACTCAGAATCAGACAGAAAAGAAACTTCCCAAAGATCAATCCTGCCAGCTGTTAAAACGCTACCGTTATCGGCTTCAAACATGGCTGGATCACCTAGTAATGAGCTAAAGGTGACTCCAGTAGCGGCTAATATGTTTGTGTCATAAGTAACATCCAAATCAAACGTCGAGACGATTTCGCTCGCCAAGCCGGATACAACGACATCCATCGTGAATATTTCGGCCCAGTTGACGGTTTGCGTGGTGGAATTAAAACCAATGGTGATTGCCGACGCAGGCGTTTGGTAGAGGCTCAGGACAAGTCCCACAATCATTAGGTTGGATATGCTCAATTTTTTCATAGTGACTGATTTCCTGACTGAACTATGGCGTTGTATAAAGTGCGTTAACCCGTATTGGATGGAATAGGTGCTTCTATTCACTCCAATACGGCATAATGATTACTGAGTAGCGCAAACTGGCCGTGTGCATCTCAGAACACAAGACCGAGCATCATTCACAGTCACTATGCCATTTTGGTCAAAATCGCGTAAATCTCCGGATAATACAGTTTTGTTCCGCGCTGCAGTGATAAGGTTGATATCAATACGGTCAATGCTCCCATTACTATCAACATCGCATAACGACAGTGCGGTAATCTTTACCTGCTGGATGCAACTGGATGAATTACTCGCAAAGTCGGTTGCCGTCCACGTGACAGGGGTAACACCTACCGGATAGTTTGCAGGCGCATTATTGGTCAATTTGGGGGCGTTATCGACGATATCGGAAACAAAAGGACTGCCGAGATTAGGCTGTTGCCCCTGAATTAGATTGATACCTAACGGGCAAACCAAATTCGGTGGGGTCGTATCACGTACCGTGACGCTGAAACTACCGCTGGTGGTGTTACCGGCTTTATCAGTTGCGGAACATGAAACACTCGTGACGCCCAAGCCAAAAGTGCTGCTCGAAGCCGGTGTACAGCTCGGAATAACATTAAGATCGACCACGTCAAAAGCGGAAACATTATAAGTAACAGTAGCACCATTTGGGCCAGTTGCCTCTTTAGTTATATCCGGTGGCAGACTTAATACCGGCGGAATAGTGTCGGTGGGTGGTGCCAGGTTCTGAGTCAATAAAAAATCAACCGCGCTCACCGAAGAATCTTCAACCACAGTTGTTTTTGTTG
>CAIKYI010000212.1 GCA_903831545.1 uncultured Methylobacter sp.
CGACTTCAGTCAATTCCATGTGCTGTTCTCCTGTGACGCCCAACTAAAATTAGCCATCCTAATAGACGCAAAACATTGCGTCAAAATTTTGCCTAATGGTTTATAAAAATGTAAAATAATTTTAAATTCATTCATATAACAGAATTTAGCACATCCTAAAGTTAATGCAACCCCCATCAGAAAATTCATCCAAGCAAGAACCTAAGTTGCTCGATCAGGTCAGGGGGAAAATTCGCCTCAAGCATTACAGTATCCGTACCGAACAGGCTTATACGGATTGGATTAAGCGCTTTATTTTACACTTCGGCAAGAAACATCCTCGCGAAATGGGTGCGGTACAAGTTGAGCAGTTTTTAACGCATCTGGCGGTTAATGGCAAAGTTGCAGCTTCTACCCAAAATCAGGCTAAATGCGCCTTGTTGTTTCTATATAAAGAAGTATTGGCCGTTGAGTTGCCTTGGTTGGATAACGTGGAGCAAGCCAAGATGCCTAAACGGTTGCCGGTGGTGTTAAATCGCGATGAGATTCAGGCCATTTTGTCACGACTAAGCGGAACGCATTGGTTGATTGCGAGTTTGTTATATGGTACTGGAATGCGGATTATGGAATGCCTGCGTTTGCGGGTGCAGGATGTGGATTTCAAACGACGCGAGATTTTAATTCGGGACGGTAAAGGATTTAAAGATCGGGTAACGATGTTGCCTGTGTCTTTGGTGGCTACTTTACAGGCACATTTGGTCAAAGTTCGGGAATTGCATGAAGGCGATATCAAGCAAGGTTTTGGTGCGGTTTACATGCCTAATGCATTGGAGCGTAAATATCCTGATGCGGCAAAAGAATGGCGTTGGCAGTATGTATTTCCTGCGGCCAAATTATCGACCGATCCGCGCACTTTGGTAGTTCGTCGTCATCATGTGCAGGAACAGGCGATTCAGCGTGCGGTCAAGCAAGCGGTGCGGGATGCGGATTTGATCAAAGCGGCAACGCCGCATACGTTTCGGCATTCGTTTGCGACACATTTGCTTGAAGGTGGTTACGATATTCGGACGGTACAAGAGTTACTCGGTCATGCGGATGTCAGTACCACCATGATTTATACGCATGTGCTAAATAGGGGCGGTAAAGGTGTGACCAGTCCTTTGGATAACTTGATTTGAGGAATCTTGTCTTTCAAAACCACCCGATTTTATTAGATTCGTTAACATATTTAATGGGCGTTGCCTTTGTCAATCCCTATCTTAATTTAAACGCCAATATTTCATGAACCCCTCCGTTTTTGGGTTGACCCTAGCGATATACCTATATAACAAAGCGTTCTGTGTTGACCATTCAGCAAATCAAGACTATCCCAAGCCTTGTCTCTATGTGATAATAATTCTATTGGGTTTGGCGACATTTCTTTCCAACCGACAGAGCCGCAGGGCATAAAGAGGAGTAAGTATGGATGAGAATAAAAAGAAAGCGCTAGGTGCTGCACTGATGCAGATCGAGAAGCAGTTTGGTAAAGGCTCAGTGATGCGTATGGGCGATGTGGCTGCTTCCCGTGATATTGATGTGGTTTCTACCGGTTCCCTAGGTCTGGATATTGCTCTGGGTTGTGGTGGTTTGCCGCGCGGTCGTGTTATTGAGATTTATGGTCCTGAGTCCTCGGGCAAAACCACGTTGACACTGCAAGTCATCGCCGAAATGCAAAAGCTGGGCGGAACAGCTGCTTTTGTTGATGCCGAGCATGCCTTAGACCCCGGTTATGCAGAAAAACTGGGTGTTAATGTCGATGATTTACTGGTTTCGCAACCTGATACCGGCGAACAGGCGCTTGAAATTACCGATATGTTGGTACGGTCTGGCGCTGTTGACGTGGTTGTCATTGATTCGGTTGCCGCATTAACCCCCAAAGCCGAAATCGAAGGCGATATGGGCGATTCCCACATGGGTTTGCAGGCGCGTTTGATGTCTCAGGCGTTACGCAAATTGACCGGTAATATCAAGCGATCCAATACGTTGGTTATTTTTATTAACCAGATACGCATGAAAATTGGCGTGATGTTTGGCAGTCCCGAAACTACTACCGGCGGTAATGCGCTTAAGTTTTACGCTTCGGTTCGTCTGGATATTCGACGCATTGGCTCCATCAAAAAAGGCGAAGAAGTTATCGGTAATGAAACCCGGGTCAAAGTCGTCAAAAATAAAGTTGCACCGCCCTTTAAACAGGCTGAGTTCGAGATTTTATATGGCGAAGGCATTTCCTTTGTCGGTGAATTGGTTGATTTGGGCGTTAATTATGGTTTTATTCAGAAAGCCGGTTCCTGGTACAGTTACGGCGATGAAAAAATCGGCCAGGGCAAGGATAATGTCAAAGCTTTTTTA
>CAIKYI010000213.1 GCA_903831545.1 uncultured Methylobacter sp.
CATTCCGGTCTGCGTAGGCATGGGGCCGACCAAGACACTGACCAAGTTGGCTAACTTCGCAGCTAAAAGATGGCAACATACCGGTGGCGTTTTGGACTTGTCTGATCCGGTGCGCAGAGAAAAGCTAATGAAGCTTGTACCCGTTGGCGAGGTTTGGGGCATTGGTTCGCGCACCACCGCCAAGTTGAACCAGATAGGGATCAATACGGTCTGGGACTTAGCCATTCAGCCTAGTAAACGTATTCAAGCGCAGTTTAATATCGTGGTTGCCCGAACCGTTCTGGAGCTGAATGGTATTGCCTGTCTGGAACTGGAAGAGATCTCACCGAACAAGCAGCAGATTGTCTGTTCCCGCAGTTTCAGTCGTCGATTAACAGAGTACAAAGAGTTGTCTGCGGCCTTGGCCGAGTTTGGCAGTCGTGCAGCTGAAAAGCTCAGAAGGCAACAGTCGATAACCGGTTGCATTACCGTATTTATCCGAACCAATCCCTTCAGTCAGCAGGAACCTCAATATCAACGCTCTGCCAGTATCAAGCTCAGTGCAGCGACTCAGGACACCCGCACTATCATTACCACGGCAAACCGCTTGCTGACGGAAATATTCAAAACAGGCTACGGTTACCAGAAATGCGGTGTCCAACTGAGCGACATTAAGCCGGAGTCATCACCTGGACAGTTTGAGTTATTTGATTTCGTTGATGACGGCTTATCTACAGAGAACCGTTCGTTAATGAAGGTCGTTGACCAGATAAATCGGCGATTCCCGAAGGCTATTTCAATCGCAGCAACCGGTTTTGATAAATCATGGAAGCCAAAGGCAGATCGTATTTCACAACGCTATACAACGGATTGGAAAGAGTTGGCCCGGGTAAAATGCTAAAAATCTAAAGCTGAGTTTAAAAACAAAAAAGCCCCACTTTAATGACAAAAAGCGAGGCTTCCTTTTAGTTTACAAGTAGCCTAGTTAGCCGCTTAATTACCTTTTTTAGTTAAGCAGCTGCAACTTCTTCGACAGCTTCTTCAGCTACTTCGGCAGTAGCTTCTTCGGTCGTTTCAGCAACTTCATCCGTTGCTTCGGCTACAACCTCTTCAGTAACTACAGCAGCAGTAACTTCTTCAACTGCAACATCTTCGACCACAACTTCTTTAGGTGCTGCGAGTGTTACTTCGGTTATTTCTTGGGTGGTGTTTTCTTCAGTCATGATTATGCCCTTTTAAAAAAATAGCTATTCACGACAGTTATTTAGGATATGGCATTGCTTGTGGGTTTCATCTACTTACTCTCAAAAACATTTAGTTTGAGAGCTTTACTGATTTTACAACTTTTTGCTGTATATTTTGATAGCTGTCCATTCTGTACTGTTAGAGTACCCGCCAATTGCGTGCTTAATTTTACTTGCTTGCAATAGGTTTTAAATATTTATTTTACCTGCCAATAACGTTGTTAATTTTGGGTTACTAAATTACGTTTTATCTCAATTAGATCTGGTTGTTATATGTTTTAGATCCATATAACAATGCTCTACCTTCGCATGAAGTAAATTGGTTAACTATCTATTATCAATGAAATTATTGTGAATATTACAGTATTATTTTGGAATGAAACTCTTTATAATCAGTTTGTCAGCGTTAAAAAGCGACAATATTATTTTTCTTATTTTAAGACACGGTGAACAAAGAAGAATGGCGGGTATTTGGAAAATTGGTAATCACATAAAAATCCAAGGCATGAACAACGATTTTAAAATTCTTTCGTATTCTTTTATTTTTGGCGGATGTGTAGAAATGACGTTAGAGTCGACTGAAGGCGGTCGATATTTTCTAAAACGAAGAAAGTCTGAAATATACGGTATCGAAGACCAGTATGCTTTTGCCGGAAATTAGAAATCTTTCGATAATTCAAGTTCTACTCAATACATTTTTTTATGCGTTTTCCGTAAAACCTGTATTAGGTTGTGTTGGAGCTTAACAAGTTGAGATTAAGAGAAAAAGCGCTTGAATTAACAAGCTTATATTTCTCATTGTCACTCAGCTAGCTTGCATCAAGAGGTACTTCCGGTTCAAAGTCTTCTTTTATCTATACAGTCAACTAATGTTATGCTATTTGAGTAGCAATATTGACTAATCCCAAGCACTCTTACCTAAAAAAGGAATAAATAATGAGCGAAAGAATCATCATGCGTACCGGCGAAGCTTTAGTCGCTGGCGGACCTCCCGGTACGGCGGCGGAACCGGAAGTTATTATCGGCGAATTGGACGGCCCTGTCGGGACAGCGATTGCCAGTATGACCGCCGGCCAAGTCCAAGGCCATACACGTGTATTTGCCATTTTAAATACGGATATCCAAGTGAGACCGGTAACGTTAATGGTCAGTAAAGTTACCGTCAAAAATACCCGTTACACTAATATATTAATGGGCACGGTACAGGCAGCTATTGCCAATGGTGTATTGGATGCGGTACGTGCAGGTGACATCCCAAAAGACAAAGCCAACGATTTAGGCATTATCGTTTCGGTGTGGTTGAACCCCATTGTAGCGACCGATGATGCCTTGGATCATCAAATCCTGTTCGATATTCACCGCAAAGCGATGGCAACCGCTATCAAAAAAGCCATGAATAACCAACCTGATATCGATTGGCTATTGGAAAACCAGGATAAGATTACCCATAAATATTTCCAGATGGGACTGGATGGTAAAATTTAGTCGGCATAAGTTATCAAGTTATTGGATTATTCAAAGGTAACCAAAATTACGAAACGCTACTCCAGTCGGATAAAAATGATTAGCCAATGAAACTAAATATTCATAATACTTACTGCTGCTCCAAAGTTGGCTGGAGTCTCTATCAACTACTTTGATAAAATCGTCCATTAAGCCGGGGGAGTTCTCGAAGCTCACCCGGCTGTCAGTATGCAGGGGTTTGCATCCAAAATAGTATTCACCCAGAGAATAGATTTATTTACAAAAGATGGAAGCATGTCCATCGTTTGGGAAATTCGTACGTTTTCCTAGCGAGCGGATCATTTTTGAATTTTTCCTACGCCGCCACCAGACTCAGCCTCTCCGAACTCAATCTCTACAACATCCCCTTTTTGAATTACCAGTTCGGCTGGAACTCGAAAAAGCCAGCTAGGTTGATAGTAAACCTCACCAAATAGGTCTAGTAGGGAACAAGTGCCAACGCCTACTTTTCCAGACGCAAAATCCTCATCAGTGAATTGTCGATGACGTGCTCTTTCCGCTTTGGAAAATTCCAAAGTCCAAGTTTGGACGGGAAAGACCACCATTACTGCGAGAGGAACACCCTCTGGGCTAAATTGACACTGAAGATCAGATTAGACACCTCCACCTTTTTGGTCACTTGGCCGATAGAAGGGTAGGGATTGGGGATTTTTGATAACGGAGTCAAAAAGAAAAACCTTCTCAGGTAGCGCTGCTGCAGAAGTCTTGTTGATACTGATAATGTCGTTCGTAATAACCATGCCGCGCGATGGGAGCAATGCATAACGCGAGCATTCTCTGCTTCCTTTATCGGCTGATGCGTCCGGAATGACACAGGTAATAATTACTAGCCGCGCCTCTCGGATTTCTTTTTCATATAGCTCTAGCTGCTCTTCTACTTGTTGGTTTTCATGAAGTTGCGACCGCGTAAGAGGAACCTCGTACACCTCTACCCTTCCCAACTGCCCTTAAGTTGGTTCCATTTGGCAAGCACTCAAAATACTCATCAAGCTGGCTAGCAATAGAAATTGAAGGTATCGTTTCAATTTGGAATACCTGAATACTATGAAAAATAGTCTAACCCAAAGGTGCCACTGGGTGCATACGTTGTCAGTCAAAGAGAGTAAATTATATGATCGCTGCAACGTTACCCAGCGTCAGGACAATTATCATTCAAATTAATCACTCATTTATCTCCGCTGTATTGCCAAGAATTTGTCCAGTTGATTGGCAAAGGCTTGAATGTCGCGTGAACTTAATGCAGCGGGGCCGCCAATATCAACTCCGCTAGACCGTAACGTATCCATAAAGTCACGCATACTCAAACGTTCCTTAATAGTGTCTTGGGTATAAAGTTCGCCGCGTGGATTGATAGCATGGCCGCCCTTACAGAGCACTTCATAGGCTAAGGGAATATCGCCAGTAATCACCAAATCGCGGCAGCTTAATCTTTTGACGATTTCGTTATCGGCCACATCAAAGCCGGATTTTACCTGCAAGAAATGAATGTGGCGCGATGGCGGCGTTTGTAGGGTGTGATTGGCAACTAAAGTCGTCGTTATTCCCAAACGCTCTGCCACCCGAAACAAAATATCTTTTATTGCTTTTGGACAAGCGTCGGCATCAACCCAAATCTGCATCGCTAGCTACCATTCTTAGTGTAGTTGAGCATTGTTGGTGCAATCCCATAGCGAATCTTGCCAGTGACTGATAGAACCCTGATCCTCACATACCGGACACCACCAAATAATTTGATTAGTCACTGGGTCAATATAACTATCAATCTCCCCCGCGCATGGTTGTCGATTAGGACGTCTACGACATCGAACGGCCATTGTTTCAGGCTGCGATTGACACAAAGCCGTTTCAGAAAAGACAATCTTTGTGAGGTAATCAGCAAGACGTAGTGCAGGCCCCTCTTTAGGAGCTATGCTTCCGTCTGGAGCTAAAAAATGTTCAAGATTGGTAATCAACATGGCTCTGGATTAAGAATATTGACCATAATTCTATAGTTGAAATGATTTTGACTAAAAAG
>CAIKYI010000214.1 GCA_903831545.1 uncultured Methylobacter sp.
GTATTCATCGGAAATGAAGACGCTTAGGCCGTCATTGGATACACGAACACCTTCGGGATCGAAACGGCCGTTGCTGGAATTGGCAGAAGTAGAATCGGCTATGCCGGTAATTGGGTTGGCAGAACCATAGTTATCAGAACGACCGGAGAAATAATTGGTACTGTTAGTTGCGTTAAGTTCAGGAGCGCCGGAACCGATTGATGTAATGCCATCAATTTTGTTACCCAAACCTGTTCCAGTACCGTAGTTAAGCGCAGTGGCACTTGATAGTAAAGTCGTTGCAGTCAACGTAGGTGTCAGGTTGTAAGCCAAGCCTGAGCCTGAGCTATTGGCGGTTAAATCCAGAGTTATAGTATGAAAACGTGAAATATAAGACGATGTGTGATCTACCGCAGTATTGTATAGAGTGGCATTAGGGCCACGATCCGGCGTTGCAATAAACGTATTGCCGCCTGCATAAGCAAGACCTGAACCGATACCACCAAGAAAGTTGCCGGCAACACCGTTTTCCAATAATCCGGTCAAGCCTGATAAATCTGTATTAAGACCGGCAGAGCTGCCAGTCAAGCTACCGATAGCGATAAGTTGCCCTGAAGTAATCGAGGCTTGTGCCGAGGTAGCGACACACAATGAGGCTATAACAGCCGGTAATAACAATTTTTTAAACATACTAAATACCCAGAAATTTGCTAATAATGAGAGAAACCTTTTTAAGTGGTAACCCGGCTGTCTTTATCGTTAAGACCCGCAGTTTTCTGTCCCCGTTTCGCAACGGGTTTAGCATTTACACAAGCTTTATACTTACAAACTGATATGTCAATATGATGACAGCGTTATTACAATCTAATGACATTACTTACCTGTAGTTGATATTGAAGCAGTGAAGCAATATGAAAAATCAGCCTGTTAACCATCGGATCACTGCCAAACAACCCGGTACATCTTCGCTTGGTCACTATTTTGTTAAAACGTCAGTCTCGGTTAACATGATGTTTTATCTCGCGATATCTGACGCTCACAAGATTTTCAGGAACGCGCTTTAAAGCACGCTCAAGACCAAAAACCCAAATCAAAGAGTGATTAACATGACCAAGCACCTTCTCAATCCAATACGCCGCTTTACAGCATTTACTGTTTTGGTACTCTCGCTGAGTTTACGAACTGACGAAGTCTATGCTGCTGATAACAATGTTGCAGATGTGTTAATTGTCGGCGCGGGTTTATCTGGCTTAAGTTCTGCGTATTATCTGAAAAAGCTTAATAAAACGGCCGTGATACTTGAGATGAGCCCCCATATCGGTGGCCGCATCCGCACTGCTTCATACAAGGATAATGCCCAGGCCGAAGTAGGACTGGAAGAGTTTTGGGAAAGCAACCCGGTACTGCAGATCATGCGTGAATTAAATATTCCACTGGAAACCTCCTACACCAGTTTTTCAAGTTTTTATTATCAAAATACACTTTATCCTTTTACCCATAATAATAATTCGGACTTTCTCAAATCAGTTATTGACGCAAATGAATACCAAGCTTACCAAAAGTGGGATCAACAAATGGTCGACCTTTATAAACAGTTACAGATTCGACCAGTAGCCGTCAATCTTATGGCGCTTAAAGATATTTCCTTTGCCGACTGGATACGCCAAAACAGTGGACTTTCAACCAAGACCCAAGAATTTGTGCGCATTGAAACCGAGCCCGAGTACGCCACTTCCTGGCAAAAAATCAGCGCACTTGATGGTATAGCAGAATGGCATTTTTTCTCAGGTGCGGGACAATCCCCCTATCATGTGGTTGGCGGCAACCAATATGCCGCTCAAAAAATTGCGAAGTTTATCGGTACTGACAACATTCGTCTTAACCAACTGGTTACCCATATCAAATCAACAAACACCGGCGTGGAAGTAACCGCAACTGACTCTGGAACTTTTAAGCAACAGGTTTATCGGGCAAAATACGTTATTTCTACCATTCCCCTGTTCAGACTGGATGACATTCAGTTTAGCCCTCCCCTTTCTTCAGACCGAAAAGAAGCAATACAAACACAATCCGGCGGCTCCTACTTTACCGCCCACGTTCTTGTAGACAGCAAAGCCCGTCATTTCTGGATGCACAAAAATGAAAGTATTTTACCGATTCTTACCGATGGCCCTTTAGGTGTTATCTATGAAGGAAAAGCTAAGCCTGGTAAAGACGCGCTGTTAAATTTACTGATTTCCGGCACTTATGCCGATCGATTTAACAGCCGAAGCAACGGATTGGAAGACGATCAGAAAACCCTGCTTGAAGCCTTTGACAAACAGTGGCCAGGTTTTAGTATGTCGGTCAAACAAATGACTTTTTACCGTTACCATCCTCGGGCAATTGCCTCCTGGCCAGTAGGCAGGTCGCGTTTTGATAGCCTCTCTGATTCTTTAAGAGTTCCTCAAGGTCGGGTTTATTTTGCCGGTGACTTTACCGAGGACACTCATTCCAATGGTGCTTCCCAATCAGCAATTCGGGTCGCTAAAGACCTTGGATTACTGCTTAAATAGCTGACTTAAATTGCGCAATGCCATGATCATCTCAGAATCAACCACTAAACACTGCACGGATAAATTTTAATTTTGGCAAGACAATCGCGATATTCCACCAAAAACAACACTCGCTTATTTTCAATCAAGAAAATATTGCGTAAAGCGTTATTTTATATAGTCATTGGCTTTCTTGCTTCATCGTTGGGCGCGTGCATGCTGTTTCGTTGGGTTCCTCTGCCAACCTCGACATTTATGGTTTATCGACATTTTGAAGATTTAATCGGAGACGGCGTGTTCAGCCCCATCAAGTACACCTGGGTTAGCGCCGACAAGATTTCAACTTATGCCTCATCTGCAGTTATTGCCGCCGAAGATCAACGATTTTACCAGCACTCAGGGTTTGATTTGCATGCCATACAATCTTCTATCGATGTTTACATGGACGGTGGCCGATTAAGAGGTGCAAGTACAATTTCTCAACAGGTTGCCAAGAATGTATTTTTAACGCCGTCCAAAAGCTTCGTTCGTAAAGGACTGGAAGTTTGGTTTACACTATTAATAGAATGCCTGTGGAGCAAACAACGAATCCTGGTGGTTTACCTGAATATTGCCGAATTTGGCGACCACTTGTTCGGCATCGAAGCGGCGAGCCAGTATTATTTTGGTATCCACGCAAACCAAATCAGCCGATCACAAGCCGCCTTACTGGCAGCTACTCTGCCCAATCCAATACTGCTGCGAGCAGCCCAGCCATCAGCTTATTTACTGAGGCGTCAACGCTGGATACTACGACAAATGCAAAATCAATAAGGCTTTTTAAGTCCGGTGTCTGATATAATTTGTAAATATTACAATACTGTCCAAGACAGACTTTCAATCACTTTAACACCCAGCAGATAGAGATTAGCAATGAGTATGCAAAAAACCGTCATTAACACTCGTTTATTTGTCAGTAGCCTAGTTATAACAAGCCTACTTGGCGGCTGTGCAAGTACTCCAAAAGTCGACGAAAAAGATCCCTGGCAGGGCTGGAACCGTGGCGCCCAAGGTTTTAATGACGGTCTCGACAAAAACATTGTAAAACCGGTAGCCAAGGGGTATGAAACTGTAACTCCAAAATTTGTTAATGACGGGATAACCAATTTTTTCAGCAACCTTAAAGATATTGGCGTGTTCGTCAATGATTTCCTGCAACTTAAAATGTCCCAAGGCGGCATGGATGCAGGTCGTTTTTTGATTAACACCACCGCTGGCGTTGCCGGCTTCGTTGATGTCGCCAAGATGGTTGATCTGCCCAAGCATAATGAAGATTTTGGCCAGACTTTGGGTTTTTGGGGAGTTCCTACCGGCAACTATCTGGTTGTACCGTTTTTAGGCCCAAGTTCGCCCAGAGAAGTTGTGGGAGCCGTCGGAGATGCCTTGTTAAATCCGCTTACTTATACATTTGCCTTTGCCGGCAGCGGTGCAGCAGTCAGCGCTATCAATGCCGGAGCCAGAACTGTTGAGGTTGTTGACACGCGCGCTGATTTAATGCCCACTGAAAAAATCCTTGATGAAGCCTCTGTCGATCGCTATGACTTTATCAAAAATTCCTATCAGCAACGCCGTGAACATTTGGTTCATGACGGCAATGTGCCTGAAGAAGATGATCTGCAACTGGAAGATGAATCCGCTACAGATGGCGCAGCGACTGCCAAAGCAAATGCCGCAACTGCAGCGACCAACAAAGGTAAACCAGGTTTTGCCCCTGTTACCAACAATTCCAAACATTTATTGGAATTGTCTGCTCCCGTTAAAAAATAAGCTCTTTAAAGGGCGACCGTTTTAAGTAGTCGCCCTTTAAAAGGCTGTTTTTAAAGTGACATGAAATTTTCAGTTTTTATCTTGTTGCTGGGCATTTTTTTGGAATGTCCGGCAGCCCTCAATGACTGGTCGCTCATCAAACAAGCGACGCAAATCAGCGATAGCGCCCAAAGCATTGGCACCTATACTGCGGGCTGTTTAAGCGGTGCAGTATCACTTCCTCAAAATGGTATTGGCTTTCAAGTAATGCGCCCTAGCCGGCACAGGTCTTATGGTCATCCGGATTTGATCAGGTTTATCGAAAACCTTGCTCAAACCACAAACTATCAACACAAAAGCAGTTTGCTGATTGGCGATTTGGGCCAGCCACGGGGCGGGCCGACACCAAGTGGCCACCGAAGCCATCAAACCGGACTTGATGTTGATATCTGGTATTTGTTATCACCGCAAGCCGCGCTTCGAAGTCTTGATTTTAATGAACGTGAAACCTGGAGCGCTCCGTCAGTACTTGTCGCCAAAACAGATGCCATAGACGACAAGCAGTGGTTACCAACTCATGAAAAAATTCTTGAGGCAGCAGCGCGTCAACCGGAAGTAGATCGTATCTTTGTTAATCCCGGCGTTAAACGGCAATTATGTTTAAACAAGGAAAACCGCGATTGGCTAAGAAAAATCAGACCTTGGTGGGGGCACGACGATCATTTTCATGTACGTCTTAAATGCCCGGTCAATAATAAAAACTGCTCAGTTCAAGAAGCTTTACCTGAAGGCGATGGTTGCGATGCATCGCTGGCCTGGTGGTTTTCCGAGGAAGCCAAAACACCGGTACAAACAACTAAAAAACCTGAACCTGTTGTACTTCCTGGGCTTTGTGATGTTGTTTTGAAAAAAAGATAAGAACAGCGTTTGGCAAAAACGACAGGCATTAATTGATCAAGACGTCGCTTCCATTTGCAATGGGTAAAATAATGTAGAAATTAGAAACTGGAATCTTATGTTTCACTGCGTCTTCATGCCTTGCCAAAACCATAAAAATTCAGCCCTCAGATTAAGCCCTTCTCATCGCGGGTAGGGACAATAAATCCCAACCCGTCATCTGTGGCAATAAAATCTGACAACTCCAGCCTCAGCTTATCCAGCGCCTCATCAAGAGACTCTTTCTTTACCTGATGAAACGAAGGTAACAGTGTTGATGCGTTATGATATTTCAAAATATCCAGCAATATTCTTGCTTGCTCTAGGGTGTATCGATGTTTCACAACTTCTCCATGGGTACTGGAATATTGATTGGCGATTCGGGTAAATGTTCATCCAATGCCGCTTTAATGTTTAAAAACATTATACCTTGAGATGCACACACTAAAAAACAGGATTAAACACCGGTTTAAAAACAGTTCAATTGGTTTTCATCAAGCCGTCCAAGGTTAATCCGCAACTGGGCGCAAATGCTTTCATAAAAAAAACAACTTCCGGCTGCTCCAGGGCACTGATAGCAGAAGCCAATTGAGCTGCGGCAGTTTCAAACTCAAGATTGCCTGCTTTTAATTCAGACTGACATTTAAGATAAGCCGAAATCTTATCAGCTGCCTTGATGATCTGCACATGCTCAGGCTGCATAGTCTCGTGATCAATCAGCGCCGCAAAATCTGCCTGTAATTCAATCGGCAACAAAGCCAGTAACTCTATTTCTGCCTGATGTTCAATGCGCTTGTAAGCTGCGCTGATTTCAGGTGAATGATATTTTATTGGCGTAGGCAAATCACCGGTAATGACTTCGGTAATGTCGTGATACAACGCGGCCGTTGCAATAGCATTGGCATCAAGCGTGCCATGGTAATAGCGATTTTTAATCAACGCTAGGGTATGGGCAATAACCGAAACTTCCCAGCTATGCTCCATGACATTTTCGTCACAAGCATTACGCTTAAGTCCCCAGCGCTTGATCCATCTTAATCTTGATAAATAGGCGTAAAAACTACTGGTAATTTGGGTCATGACTAATAATTTTTTTTATAAAATGAAAATTTCTACAGACCTTTAAATATAATGATTTTTTAATAATATATTTTTTAGCTGTTGATTGTATAGTGATGATGCTTAAATAGTCTATTTTTGGTTACAGCTAACTACAATGCTTATTCAATGGTACCCCGGCCACATGCACAAGGCCAGCAAAGAGGTCAAAGAAATCCTGCCCCAGGTTGATTTGA
>CAIKYI010000215.1 GCA_903831545.1 uncultured Methylobacter sp.
ACCCAAGCGCAAGGCAAAACGACGGTCTTTTAAAATGACTTCGTCGCCTTCTTCACTGCCTTTGGGTAAAATACAGATACCTTGCTGACCGGATGACGTATCGGTATCGACCTGCAAAAAATAACTGCGTGCCGAACCGCCGCCAATCTTGAGTCGCTTGTCTCGCCTTGCAATTGCATAACTGACCGCCCCAAAAGCGACAGACAATTCGGGATGTTTATTTTCAAGTAATAGCGGCGATCCGGATCGCCAGGAACCGATTAAGTCAACCAGACGCTGGGTAATCGGCTGACTGCGAAACACGCCGCCATTCAGCAACAAGGCATCCGGCACACTGCCCTGCCCTTGTAAAGCCTCGCCGGAGGCTCCCTTATGCAACTTTAGAAAAGCAGCAATATGTTTGCTAACCGCGGGCTCTGCAGCGTAAGGCAAACCAAACTCAACCATGCCGCTACGTTTTCTATCGGGTAAATCTTCAAGCGTTGATAATGGAAAAAAACCATCCAGCGCAATAGCTCTAACTTCGGTCTTACTTAGCGCAACCGAACGGGAGCCACCAATCAGCCTGGAGCCGCCACCGAGCAGGGTAACATTAATGTGCTCCGGGGCATCTTCGGCCAACAAGCGCTCTTTGGCGATGCGACATTGTTCAATCAACTGCGATAAATCCGCAGCCGAGAGATGTTTTTCCACATCACCTAAACGACTTTCTGCCAGATGCGCCAAGGCCAGGTCAATATTATCGCCACCAAGCATTAAATGATCGCCAACCCCAATGCGAGTTAATTTGGGCTCGCCGTTGCCGTGCTCTATTTTAATCAGCGTTAAATCCGTAGTGCCACCGCCGACATCGCATACCAGCAATAAATGCGCCTCGGCAAGGGCATGCTTACCCGACTCCGATTTTTTATCCAGAGGGTTGCGACTTAGCCAGTCGTAACAAACCGCCTGGGGCTCTTCCAGCAACCGGACCTTAGTCAGCCCGGCAAGTCTTGCAGCCTCAAGCGTCAGCGCTCTCGCCCCCTCATCGAAGGAAGCAGGAACGGTAATGACAATATCCTGTTTTTCCAGCGGCGCCTCAGGAAACTTATGCCCCCAGACTATCCGAAGATGCGCTAAATAACTGGCGCTGGCAGCGATAGGTGAAACTTTGCCGATCTCCTCACTGCTGCCCCAGGGCAGAATTTCCGCGTTATGATCAACCGCTGGATGCGACAACCAACTTTTGGCACTGGTGACAAAACGTCCCTTGGTTTTTGCGCCCAACACACGGGCAACCTCACCAATAACAGCGGTATCTCCAGACAGTGAACCACCGGGAAACAAAAGATCCTCCTCGGCCAACTCACCAACTGCCGGATGATAACGCACCGACGGCAACAAGGATCTTGCAGCAACCTGACCGGGAGCAACCAGTTGTTCGATTTGGAAAATTTGAATTTCCAGGGATGACTTATCGGCTTTAGCGTAAGCAACTACGGTATGCGTAGTGCCCAAATCAATACCGACTAAATAATGAGGCGTGAGTTTTTCCACAATAATGATGCTGTTTTCGTGTTGCAATACTAATTACCAAAAAGGATACACGAAATATTTTAGATTTACATCCTCCAACACTCCCGTGATCCTGAACATCGCATCAGTCAAACACGATCAAACATTCAACTTACCGCTCAGTGCATGGGCACAATAGATTGACTTAACAGGGAGTAGTCGTAGAAAATAGACAGTTGAACAGCAACCTTTAACTCTCTACGCATGAATAACAGCGTCTCACCGCACAACAGTCTGGTTTCCGTTAAAAATTTGTCGTTTTCTCGCGGCAACAAAAAAATATTTAACGACATTTCCCTGGAATTTGAGCGAGGTAAAATAACTGCGATCATGGGACCGAGCGGCAC
>CAIKYI010000216.1 GCA_903831545.1 uncultured Methylobacter sp.
TAAACCGGGACTCGGAGCGCATGGTGATGAGTGATATCGTTTACGGCGCCGCCGCGCACAAGGGCTGGGTGTTAAACAAAAATCCAACCGACAAGGAAAAACGCTTTTGTAAAAAAATAGGCTTGGAAATTGTTGATGCGGGCATTGAAGAACTGTTGGCTGCCGCGAGTAACTAATGAATATGTCTGATGCCTTCTCCGATCACCGCTTGCTGTTATATTATAAAGGTGACATCAGTGCCTTGATGCTGTTCGCCCAGCATGGCAACGGCAGTATTTGCTTCCCGGAGCCGCTGCCTGCGTTGTCCAGCGCTTTGGAGTCCGAAGAATTTAAGGAGGGTAAAGTCAGTGTTCATCCGGCAATGCTGGTTAATGCAATCAATCAGCTCTTGCAACTGGACAATGATTTGCTACGTATCGAGCCGGAATTTAGCGAGCAGATTGATACTCCCGGGGGCATTATCATCGTTCATATGGCCCGCTTCATGTTGCTTGATCCGCCTCATGCGCTCATGCAAAGCAAGGAGTGCCGAATGAGAACCTTGCCGGAGCTACGCGGCAGACCGCCGGCGGAAATGGAGTTGTTGCGCCGCGCCTATGCCAAAGTGATGTAGGTATCATAATGTTTGATTTTATGGATATGGGCTATGACGAATCCAGCGCACCAATTGCTTCGGGGCCTTATATACCGGACGCCGGAGAATGTATGCGTTGTGGCCTCTGTGTCAGCAGTTGTCCGACCTTTCGTCTTTTTCAGGTCGATGAGGAAACTCCGCGGCGCAGACTTCGCACGCTCAGTAAAATACTTGTCGAAAATCAGCCAGTAAGCTCAGAGGAACAGAGTCATCTTGATAATTGCCTGCAATGTCGGGCCTGCGAAACAGTTTGCCCAAGCCGTGTTAATTACGGGGAGTTGTTCGATCAGGCACGGATGCAGTTACAGGTTAAGCCGGGTTGGCTGGGTAAACTGGCTTTTAGTTTGATTGAACGCAAACGTTTGCGGTCGCTGTTAATACCGTTGTTTGCAGTTTATCTGAAGTCGGGCCTTCAAAAGCCACTACGCAAAACGGGTTTGCTGACAAAACTGCATTTGGCAGAAGCTGAAGGCTTAATGGGTAAACCGGCCGTGGAAGCATTGGCGGAACGTTATCCGACCAGCGCTACCAAGCGAGGCCAAGTCGCACTGTTCACCGGCTGCATTGCTGAACATTTTGATCGAGAAACCTTGCTGGCAGCGATCAGGCTACTTAATGAGATTGGCTACGAGGTACTGGTGCCATCGCAACAAGGCTGCTGCGGTGCGATACACCAACACAATGGCCAGGCGGCCAGCGTCTTGATCGACAATAACATCAAAGTGTTTAACGCGTTGAATGTCGAAGCCGTGCTTCATACTTCAACAGCTTGTGGTGCGATGTTAAGCGAATATAAAAATGTCGATGATGGTGCAGTACAACTGTTTCAACAACGCTTGTGCGACATTAACGATTTTTTATTGCAGCATTGGCCGGATGATTTGCAACTGAAGTCCGACCAAGTAAATATTGCAGTTCACGAGCCTTGTAGCCAACGCAATATCCTTAAAAATTCGGCGGCTGTGTATGGGTTGTTGCAAAAAGTGCAAGGTTTGAATGTTGTCACGTTGGCGGATAATTCTATCTGCTGTGGCGCTGGCGGCAGTTATATGCTGAGCCATTCCCAAAATGCCGGGCAGTTACGGGCTTTAAAACAGCAAATTATCACTGAATCGTCTGCAGATGTCGTTGTCAGTAGTAATTTTGGTTGTGCGATGTTTCTTACTAATGATGAAGGTAAGGTTGTGCATCCATTAGTGCTAATTGCAGGGCATTTAGACATGTAAATCAATGACTCCATATTGATTGTGCTAATCCGGTGTATTTAATCTTTTCTTATAATCAGCTCAAAAACCAGCAGGGACTGCCTTTCTTATCGCAAAGCCAGTTCATTTGGCTTGTAAGTCTTACAAATACCTACTTTGGCTTGATCTTGGGAAAAATTATTTCGTCCACTAAATACACAAAAATCGCGAAACAATGTGCCTCCTTACGTCGGCAGCATCTATAGACTAACGCACCTTATTTCGAAAACAGTTGTTGGATTAGCCATTGCTTTGGCAGTGGGATCTGGTTCATTACAGGCGCAGAGTTTACAGGAAGCAACTGATGGAGCGGGCGTTCAGTGAATCTTTTTGAAAACATTCAGAAATTGAATTTAAACGTTGAAAAGATTGCCGGATTACACGGCCCGCGGGTTTCCACGCTAGGCGATTTGAGGAGTGTCATCAGTCTGCAGCAAGCTGCAAAATAACCAGTCCAATCCGGTCTGGGGCAAGAGTGCAATACTTTTGCCCCAAGCTTTTCTTATACAGTTCAATTACGTCGATAAATTCTAATTTCTTCCATGTCCAAACGGGTGCTCAGTTATTCATTGCTGCCATTTCCCTGGGTGACGGACTGAGCTTTAGTCGCATTTTATTTCTGTAATCGCCACTTCCTCCCTGTAGTTTGTCTTTATTTTGAATGTTTTCGGTTTGTGATTTTAACGTCGATTTGTTAATCGCATCTACCTTTGTCTCTGTTTCTGCGCTTTGCTTATAAATACATGACCTGACCATAAATTCTGCAAACATGACCGCGCAGAGTATCTCTTTCCATTACTTGTTACCATAATTGGAATCAGGTGTTGCCGAGGAAACACCTGAGTAACAGAAGCTTGTTGAAATTGATGCTCAGCGTACAACCGTTAATCTGCAGCATAAAAATTATGTTTCGGATAGTTATTTTTCGGTCAGTTTTAGTCTGTTCGGTGAGTTATAAATTAATTTAAATACAATAACTTGTAATTTTTTTGGTGCATTAATTACTCTTTTTGTGTCGGTGGTTAAATAATTGGCATGCAATATGCTCTAATTAAATTGACAGTGTCAACTATAGCCGGTCTGTTCTGAATACTGCTTCCATGAGTCGACAGCACCGGCATTTTTTTTAAGTAACGGGAGATCTTGTATGAACAGTCCTTTAGTGGCTTTTGATGAATTTACACCGATACCGCTTGGGCCTGACAGGAGAAGGGCAGACGTGGTTCCTATCAATCCGACTATTGGACGCTTGAGAGAAGGTTTGTCCGTCTTGTCGGTTGCAACAGCTTTAGGGGATTTTAGATCTGAAGCTGATGTTCGTGATAGTAAAATCATTGACTATTTATTGATTGGTGTGTTGTCGTTATTTGTGCA
>CAIKYI010000217.1 GCA_903831545.1 uncultured Methylobacter sp.
GACAAGAAATCACTGGAAGTGGTCAAAACACTGGATGTTGGCGGACATGCCTATTTTCCTGAATATAGCGCTGATGGTAAATTTCTCTATGTTAGCGCCGGTTACAGTGGAGACGAAGTCGTCATTTTTGATTCAGTCTCCCTGGAAAAAGTCGCCTCGCTGCCGATGGAAAGTCCTGCCGGAATCTTTTCTCATGGCCGAGTCAGATACATGACGCGCGGTCTTTCTCCAGACGAGATGAAAGGTGCAAAACCATGAAAGTTATTGCATTTTCAGCGTTATTAATACTTAATTTAATGCCTGTCCAAATGGTTAATGCTGCAAGTATCTATGCCGGCCAGGCAAAAGCGGCAACAGTGTGCTCGCAATGTCATGGCATTAAAACGCCTTCAGCGGATGCACCTTTTCCATCATTGGCCGGACGTGATGCTGAGTACTTAAAAACAGCGCTTAAACAGTATCGCGATAAAACCCGTAAATCTGAAATAATGAATGCCATGGCAGGTTCGTTGAGCGATGATGATATTAGCAATGTGGCGACTTACTATGCACGACTAAAACCTTAACACTGATGAAAAAACTGTCACTTTTACTATGGGTTACGACAACCGCCTGTGCTGGCGAACCCTCACTTGAGCGACAAACTACGCTCCGCAACCTGCTAAATCACGATTGCGGAGCGTGTCATGGTTTAACGCTAAAAGGTGGTCTTGGCACTTCCTTGTTACCTGAGGCTTTAGAGGGCAAGCCTGATGAATTTCTGATTTCAACCATTCTTGAAGGTCGCAAAGGAACCGCCATGCCACCCTGGCAGCCGCTTATGACTCATGATGATGCTGCTTGGCTGTTAAGTTTTTTACGTACTACCAGCCACAAGTAAATACATTGTTATTCTCAACCGACTATACAGCCTCATTCATCCTATGAATAAAACACTAGCATTTCTGGCTCTGTTCCTATCCTTCAACACCCTGGCAGACCCTCGCGCCACCGGCGATTTGGGTATTGTTATCGAACGGGAAGACGGCAACGCACTGATCATCAACACCACCGATCATAAACGCCTGGCCAAAATCGAAAAACTGGGCGACTTGTCACACGCTTCCGTGGTTTTTTCACGCGACCAACGCTACGCCTATATATTTGGTCGCGATGGCGGCTTAACAAAAATCGACTTACTGAAAGATGCAATTGACAAGCGCATTATTCAGGCCGGCAACAGTATTGGTGGGGCCATTTCCCAAGATGGTAAATTAATCGCCGTATCGAATTACACGCCTGGCGGCATTAAGGTTTTTTCCTCCGACAACTTGGAGCTTGTTGCCGACATTCCCTCAGATTATGGCGACGGACAGCGCTCTAAAGTCGTTGGACTGGTTGATGCGCCTGGACAACGCTTCGTATTTAGCCTGTTTGATGCCGGAGAAATCTGGGTGGTAGACTTAAAAAACACTAAAACGCCAATCGTTAAAAAATTTCCCAACATCGGCAAACAACCTTACGATGGCTTAATCACGCCTGATGGCCATTTTTATATAGCCGGGTTGTTCGGCGAACCCGGTCTGGCACTACTGAATTTATGGAATATCGATTCTGGCGTTAAACGAATCCTGCCCGACTATGGCAAGGACGATGAAAAACTCCCCGTTTATAAAATGCCCCATCTTGAAGGCTGGGCAGTAGCCGGTGATTATATTTTTGCACCGGCAGTTGGCCAACATAAGGTTATGGTGATCAATAAAAACACTTGGGATCTTCATGACACTATCGCCGTAGTTGGGCAACCGGTTTTTGTGATGGCCAGACCTGATGCGCGGCAAGTCTGGGTAAATTTTGCCTTCCCAGATAACAATCATTTACAAATTATTGATGTTAAAGACTTGTCCCTGCGTAAAACATTAACGCCCGGAAAAGCCGTTTTGCACATGGACTTCACACCGCGTGGCGAACAAGTCTGGGTTGCGGCAAGAGATGACAACCAGGTGGTGATTTATGACACGGAATCCTTGCAGGAAATAACACGCCTGCCCGCCAAACAACCCAACGGAATATTTTTCAGCTCACGGGCGCATAAGATTGGCTTGTAACACCATGATTTTATATTTCAATTAAAATTTCAATGGAACACGGATGACGCAGATTTATCAATTTCAAACGGATTTATTTAAAAACTGAAAACAGACTTGTTATTTGCATTTTAAATCGATGCCTATCCATCTTGCCCGTGACATCCATGTTCTATATTTACAACATCAAAGATTATGCTATCCCATCTGCACAAACAACTGCTTAACGACTTCCAGCACGATTTCCCACTATCTTCTAGACCATATCAAGATATCGCTGATACACTAGGCGTCACCGAAAACGAAGTATTAGTTGCGTTTAACGAACTCAACGCCAAGCATTTCATCAGTCGCATAGGCCCGGTTATTTCGCCTAACCATATTGGCGCCAGTGCTTTGGTGGCCATGGCCGTGCCCGAACAACATTTACAAGATGTGGCAGATAAAATTAGTTCCTATCCCGAAGTTAATCACAATTACGAGCGCGAACACCGGTTTAATTTATGGTTTGTCGTCATCGCATCCGATGCTGTTCACCTAAATGATGTCATTAATGAAATTGAGCAGAAAACATCCTTTAAAGCATTGCGTCTTCCCATGCTGGATGATTTCTTCATTGATTTGGGTTTTAAACTGGATTTAACTAATGCTTGAAGCTCGCGATCTCGAACTGCTTGAACATATCCAACAAGGCTTGCCTGTTTGCTCCAGACCCTATCTCGAAATTGGCTTGCGTTGCTCTATGTCAGAAACAGAAGTCATCCAACGCTTAACCCGGCTCAAACAACAGGGATTAATCAAACGACTGGGCGTTATCGTGAAACACCGGCAACTGGGTTACCACGCCAATGCCATGATCGTCTGGAATGTACCAGACTCTCTTATCAAACAACTAGGCAGAATGATTAGCCAGTTTCCATTTGTCACGCTGTGTTACCAACGCCCCCAGCAACCGGAATGGCCCTATAACCTGTATTGCATGATACATGGCAAAGATAAGGCCACTGTGTTAAAGCAACTTGATCAGCTAATTGAGGCATGTAGTTTGATTAGTTTCGACAAAGAAATTCTGTTTAGCCGACAGTGTTTTAAGCAACGCGGCGCCATTTATAAACAACCCACACATTCATTAGCTCATGGATGAACTAGACAAAAAAATTATTAATACCCTGCAAAACGGCTTTCCAATCTGCGACGCACCTTATAAACAAGTTGCAAAGGAACTGGATCTAAGCGAACAGGTACTTCTCACCCGACTAACCATACTGCTCGACAATGGCACCCTTACCCGCTTTGGCCCTTTATATAATGCCGAATTAATGGGCGGTGCGTTAACACTGGCAGCAGTTAAAGTGCCGCAAAACCGTTTTGATGAATTCACTGATATCATTAACAGTTTCCCTGAAGTTGCCCATAACTACGCCCGTAGCCATGAGCTGAATATGTGGTTTGTACTGGCTACCGATGCACCTGAACAAATTACACAAACCATCGTGGCAATCGAACAAAAAACCGGCCTGACTGTCTATAACATGCCAAAAATCAAAGAATATTTCGTTA
>CAIKYI010000218.1 GCA_903831545.1 uncultured Methylobacter sp.
CGGGCAACATCATCGTTCGTCAACGTGGAACCCAGTTTCACGCAGGTGATAACGTAGGATGCGGAAAAGTTCATACCTTGTTTGCACCGGCTGACGGTCAAGTGCAGTTTCAGGTTAAAGGACCTAATAACCGCAGATTTATCAGTATTGTTGCTGCATAAGACATACGACAGCTTCACGCGATAGACTGCGTGAAGCTGTCAGGTTGGGTTAGCATGGTTCTAGCCTGACAACTTTAAAAAAGCTCCTCCATCATGGCGGGGCTTTTTTTGTTTTTATCGGTTGAGTTTTTAGTTTGGCGGCGTGTGATTTATGAGATTTGTTGACGAAGCAGAAGTTCGCGTTGAGGCGGGCGATGGCGGAAATGGTACTATCGGTTTTCGGCGCGAGAAATACATTCCCATGGGAGGACCTGATGGTGGCGATGGCGGCGATGGCGGTAGTGTTTATTTGATCGCTGCAGAGAATGTAAATACCCTAGTGGACTTCAGGTACCATGCAGTACATAGAGCTCAGCGCGGGCAAAATGGCATGAGCCGTAACTGCACCGGAAGAAAAGGCGATGATTGCTATGTGCCAGTCCCTCTAGGAACCTTGGTTTCTGATGCGGAAACCGGCGAGGTTATCGGTGATTTAACCGAAATAGGCCAAACATTGTTGGTTGCGCAGGGTGGTTTTCATGGTCTTGGTAATACGCGCTTTAAAAGCAGTATCAATCGGGCTCCACAAAAAGCCAGCAAAGGTAGCGAGGGAGAGCATCGCCGGCTTGATCTTGAGTTAACTTTGATTGCTGATGTGGGTTTGCTGGGCATGCCCAACGCGGGAAAGTCCAGTCTGATTCGCTCGGTATCGGCCGCAACCCCCAAAGTTGCGGACTATCCGTTTACAACCTTGCATCCTAATCTAGGTGTTGTTAGTGTTGATGATTTGCGCAGCTTTGTTATTGCAGATATTCCCGGAGTTATTGAGGGCGCAGCTGAAGGCGCGGGATTGGGCTTACAATTCTTGAAGCATTTGTTGCGCACAGGACTACTGCTGCATTTGATTGATGTCGAGCCTTACGAGAGCATGGAGTCGCCGGTGCAGGCTGCTAAAAAAATCATTCATGAGGTTGAGAAGTGGAGTGATGATTTGGCCGCCAAGCCGCGTTGGCTGGTTCTTAACAAAATCGATCGGCTACTTGAGGAAGAAGTTGATGAGCATTGCCAGGCTATTGTGGATGAACTGGAATGGACGGGGCCGGTCTTTAAGATTGCGGCCATAAACGGTGACGGCACGAGAGAATTGATGTTTGCCATCATGAATTTTTTGGAGCAACAGCGGCGGGAAAAAAGTGAGCAGGACTGAATTTGCCAAAGTTAAACGCGTAGTCGTTAAGATAGGAAGCTCTTTGTTGACCAAGGGCGGACTTGGACTTGATAAGACCGCAATTACCACCTGGGTTGAGCAGATGGCGGGTTTACGACAGCAATCTATTGACGTGATACTGGTTTCTTCAGGTTCTGTTGCTGAAGGCATGTGTCGCCTGGGCATGAAAACCCGACCTAAAGTACTGCACGAGCTACAAGCTGCGGCCTCTGTAGGTCAAATGGGCTTGGTGCGCGTTTTTGATGATAATTTTCAACGTCATAATTTGCATGCCGCCCAAGTATTATTAACCCATGATGATTTGTCGAATCGACAACGTTACTTAAATGCAAGAAGCACCTTGCTGACACTGTTAAAGTTTGGAGTAGTACCAGTCATAAATGAAAATGATGCTGTTGCTACAGAAGAAATTCGCTTTGGCGATAATGATACGCTGGCCGCATTGGTGGCTAATCTGGTCGAGGCTGATTTGCTAATTATTTTAACGGATCAGCAAGGTTTGTTTACCGGCGATCCCAGCGTACATCCTGATGCGGAACTGATTTCTGAAATCAGCGTAAATGATGGGCGCCTGGATATAGTCGCTGGCGACAGTCGAAGTGGATTGGGCCGCGGAGGTATGTGTACCAAGGTTAGAGCAGCGCGACTGGCGGCTCGCTCTGGTGCCGCAACCGTTATTGCAGCAGGGGCGACAGCAAACGTTATTGGCTCTGTAATTGCCGGGACTGAGCTGGGAACTTATTTATTGCCGGATATAGAGCCACTGGTGGCCAGAAAACGCTGGCTGGCAGCGCAGTTGCAAGTTAAAGGCCAGTTGACCCTTGATGAAGGGGCTATCAGAATGTTAAAAAATGAAGGCAAAAGCCTTTTGGCAGTGGGCGTAAAATCAGTTTCGGGGTGTTTTGAGCGCGGAGAACTGGTTTCCTGTATTGATGAAAGTGGCTTGGAAATTGCCCGAGGATTGATAAATTACGGCAACACCGATACCCAACTAATAGCCGGCAAAAACAGCTCGCAATTTGAGAGCATTCTAGGTTACTTTGATGATTCAGAGCTCATACATCGAGATAATCTTGTAATGATTTAAGTCTTTATTGTTGAACTATAAAAAATCAGACAATAAAAAAGGCCGGACTCTTTGAGTTTCGGCCTTTTTTATTAGTAATACTATTGCAATTAAGCGATCGCTTTTACTTTTGCATTCAGTCTGCTTTTACCGCGTGCGGCTTTATTCTTGTGAATAATGCCGTTGGTCACTGCAGAATCGATAATCGGAACGGCAGTGTTGTAGGCGGCTTGCGCTTTTTCTTTGTCGCCAAGTTTGACGGCGGCAATGATTTTTTTGATGAAGGTGCGTAAGTTGCTACGTTGTCCTGCGTTGCGAATACGGCTTTTTTCCGCTTGTCGCGCACGCTTTTTAGCTTGTGCTGTATTAGCCATAGTGTCTCGATTCTTGTTATCTAAGTGAATTAAACCGTGTATTATCATTATAAGTGACATTATTGTCAAACTTTTTTAACGCGTAACGACAGGAGCGGC
>CAIKYI010000219.1 GCA_903831545.1 uncultured Methylobacter sp.
AGTTTAATGCTGGATAATAAAAATAATAAGCTATTGTCATTAGTACCTTTGGTGGTAGTTAGCGATAGAATCAGGTGCATAGCCGCCGATATGGGATTTAATCGAATAGCTGTGGCCGATAGTCCTATCGATACAGCTATTCTTGAGACAGTAATTACGTGTGTGACAGGGGAATAGAGTGGCCGAATTGAGTGAACAACAAGAACAGCAAGTGAGCGGGAAAAACAAAGCTCGCAAATCGCGTAGCGGACTCTGGTTTGGCATTATTATGCTGCTCATTATTCTTAGTGTGGCGGGCGCGGGTTTTTATCTTTTTTATGAATTACGCTCCCAACAAGATAACCTGGGTGGCGAAGTCAATAAAGGCGATTTACATCTCATTGAATTGTCAAAACAAATAAGCGGCTATCAGGAACAGCTTGCCGCCATTCAATCACAACTGGCCTCAGTCGAATCCAATATTTCCGGAAAGGATGCCCATTTTTCCAAAGCCGTTTCAGATTTCTCACAGTTACACACTGAAAAACTGGAAGGAACAAAAAACGATTTAACTTCAGCCATTCAACAAGTTCAACGACAATTAGGCAAAACTCGCGGCGACTGGCTCATTGCAGACGCAGAATATTTATTAAGCATCGCCAATCAACGTCTGCATTTAATGGGTGACGTAAATACCACCCGCGAAGCGCTGGAAGCTGCGGATCAACGACTAAGAGAAAGCGGCGATGCCGGGGCATTTAAAATTCGCGAGCAAATCGCCAAAGATCTTACCGCAATCCGTAATGTTGCAGTTGCCGATATCGTGGGAATGTATGCCTCAATTCAATCACTTCAGGATCAGGTAGATACGCTAACTTTATTCCTGCCCTATACCGGAAAAGTATTGACGCCAAAACCCGTGCAAGAAACGCCATCCAGTGAAAATCAAAATCTGCTGGATTCCGCCTTGGGCCAATTGGAAGGCATAGTAACGATCAGACACACCGAACATCCAATCAAAGAAATATTAACGCCGGAGGAAGCCCAGTTTATTCGCGAGCAATTAAGAGTGAAACTGGAAATGGTGAAAATATCTTTGGTACAGCAAAACGAATTGCTTTATCAATCCAGTCTCGCCGACGCAAAAAAATGGTCTGAAAAAAACTTTTCACAAAATCCTGAAACCAACAATTTTATTGCCGAACTGGACAAGTTCAGTGCAATTAAAATTCGCAGTCATTTTCCCGACATCAGCCTGTCTTTAAAAATGCTTAGGGATATTACCAAACTAAGACTGGAAGTTGACAAGGCCATGGAACCTCAAGAAAAAGCAAAATCAGAGCCCGGCACCAAACCGGTTGGCATACTTAATACGACTGAAGAACCAAAACCAAGCCAACCGCCCGTTCCAGTCGAAGAATTGCCGAAACCTGTCGAAGCAATTCCTGCTGCCCAATAACCTGAAGAGTACATAATGAAAAATATAATGTATTTTCTGGGTTCGCTTTTTCTTGCCATTGTTTCTGCATTTATTGCGAACAAATTATTGGGAGGCTTTGAGAATCCCGGCTACGTCCTGATTGGTATCGGTTTCTGGTCCATGGAAACCTCGCTAATCGTTTTTGTGATTAGCCTGATCCTTGGCTTTTATGTCCTATATATTTTCTTCAGATTTTTAGGCTGGTTATTAAGATTGCCGGGGCAAATGAAAAATCGCGGAAAAAGCATTAACTTTAACCGTTCTCAGGAAGCGCTAATTGCCGGTCTCGTCGATTCAGCGGAAGGTAACTGGGAAAAAGCCGAAAAGGTTTTAATCAAACACGCCTCTCACAGTGGCGCTCCATTGATTCATTATCTTACCGCCGCGCGGGCCGCACAATCCCGTGGCGCACTTGATAAAAGGGACGAATATCTTAAGCAGGCCGCAGACCAGGCACCAGGCTCGGATGTAGCCATTGGATTGACTCAGGCTGAATTGCATTTATCGGAAAAACAGTTCGAACAGGCACTGGCAACCCTGACCCGCTTGCATTCCATAGACCCTACCCACGCCAGCGTTTTAAAACTATTACACCAGGGCTACCAACAGGCCGGGGATTGGGAAGGCATACGCAAACTGATTCCGTCCTTAAATACCCATAAGGTACTGATGGAGGCAGAAATAAAACTGCTGGAAACAGAAGCGTTCAGCAAATTATTAAAACAAACTGCAGGACAAGGCAGTGTTAACGAAATTGAAGCATTGTGGTCAGAAATCCCGGATTACATCAGAAATATGAAGGGTGTTTCGGCCATCTACTTTGCCGCCATGATTGATCTGGGTGCAAGCGCAAAAATAGAAGGAGCTTTGGCACGAGCCTTATCGACTACCTGGGATCAAACCCTGGTGGTATTGTTTGGCAATGTTCAGTCACTAGACATCGAAAGGCAACTTGAAAACGCTGAACAGTGGCTTCCAATGCACCCTAGAGATGCCGTTTTTTTGACTGTTCTTGGTAAACTAAGCATAAAATGCGGTGATGAACAAAAAGCCGTCAGTTATCTGACCAAAAGCATCTCAATAGAACCTACCGTTCCTGCGTATCAAATAATGGGCGATTTGCTTTTTGCACAAGGCGATAAAGACCAGGCCAGCGATTGCTATAAACAAGGTCTGGAGCTGGCATCCAATGAAGTTATCAGTCGGATTGACAGCATTTCCTAAGCTTTCAAGCTCTGCTTAGGCTGCCAAAAAATAACTACTCGATTTTCCCGACACTGCTCCATTGCTGATTTAATTCCGATTACGTTGTTAATCAGTATGATAGGATGCGCTGAACGCAGTGATACGCATCTCAATCACGAAACGTTGCGCCTCCTTACGTTGGCAGCATCCTATAACCTTATTGCATTGATTTAATTACGTTTACGCTCTTAATCAGCTTCCTACAAAGCACATCACCTTTAAATCACCCTTTTTGCCTAGCTCGAACTTTCAAGAACATAATATATTTTGCCTTTTCTCCAGGCAAAAAAAAGGCCGATGCTAACGCACCGGCCTTTTACTCAAACTCTCAATTACAGTGTATTCACTGCATTCAATTCCTGAAAAGCCTGTTCCAAACGAGTTGCCATACCAACTTCGCCGGCACGTTGCCAAACGCGTGGATCATAGTATTTTTTGTTAGGCTTGTCGTCGCCATCTGGATTGCCGATTTGACCTTGCAGATAACCTTCGTTTTGTTTGTAGTAGTTCATGATGCCTTCCCAGGTTGCCCATTGGGTATCGGTATCGATGTTCATGTTAATTACGCCGTAGCTGATTGATTCTTTGATTTCAGCCGCTGAAGAACCTGAACCGCCATGGAATACAAAGTTTAACGTATTGGTTGGAACACCAAATTTTTCAGAAACATGTTTTTGTGAGTTAGCCAAAATAGTTGGCGTTAACTTAACGTTACCTGGCTTATAAACGCCATGAACATTACCAAAAGACGCGGCGATGGTGAAACGTGGGCTGATTTTGCTCAGTTCTTCATAAGCGTAAGCTACATCTTCAGGTTGAGTGTAGAGCATGGAATGATCCATATCGCTGTTATCAACGCCATCTTCTTCGCCACCGGTGCAGCCTAATTCGATTTCCAGTGTCATGCCCATTTTAGACATACGCGCCAGATATTGACCGCAAATTTCAATGTTTTCTGCCAAACTTTCTTCCGACAAATCAAGCATGTGTGAACTGAATAAAGGTTTTCCGGTTGCCGCGAAATGTTTTTCGCCCGCATCCAACAAACCGTCTATCCAGGGCAACAACTTTTTAGCCGCGTGATCAGTGTGCAAAATAACCGGTACGCCATAAGCTTCAGCCATGATATGAACATGCTGAGCGCCAGAGATAGCACCTAAAACCGCACCTTGCTGGCCTTCGCCTTTAAATCCTTTACCGGCAACAAATGCTGCGCCGCCATTGGAAAACTGAATAACAACAGCCGATTTTACTTTCGCCGCTGCTTCTAAGGCCGCATTAATCGAATCGGTGTTGATGACATTGACAGCTGGCAAAGCGAAACTGTTTTCTTTGCAGATAGCAAAGATCTTTTGAACATCATCACCCGTTACGACACCGGGTTTTACTACATCTAAAATTTTCTGTGACATGGAGGATTCCTGTTTCAATGTGTTAGGTTGAGAATGATCAAGCCGAAAGCTATTGCGGATAAAAAACACCCGCCGCCCAATGCTGTGATACACCTATTATAAAGTGTGTTTATGCAATAGGCTACTGACTTGCCCCTATTTACTGCCAACTTTTATATATGAGGTGTTTTGACAGTTACTTAAAGTTAAAGCTTTCTCTATATCGCTGACGCTGTGGGTAACGTTATATAAAAAAACCGTCCCTGTTCCAGGCAAGCTATCAATAAGCAACCTGCTTTTATGCACTTCAATAATCCTAGAAAACGCAGTTGACCGATTATGTTTTGCTCAGAATCTATAGGCGTCTGATTCACACAGCCTCGAAGCTGCTCACCATTTGGGTGAGGCATTTGGAGCGGGCCATGCCCGCGAGCATTTTAATCGCG
>CAIKYI010000220.1 GCA_903831545.1 uncultured Methylobacter sp.
GTCGATCGAACCATTAACCGCAAGTTGCCGGCCAATGCTCAGGAAGGCTACCGGAATCGCGGCAAATATAGCAACTCCGGATGGAGTGAGCGAATGGCTCATGATCTGGCTGATCGTTATCATTTGCAATTCGTTACCCAATGGCCGGTGACGGCTCTGGGTGTCAATTGCGTGGTTTATGATGTGCCCAAAGATTTGCAGTTACAGCAGGTGATTGCGGAATTGCAAAAAGATCAGAAGATTTCTCTGGTTCAGCAGATGCATAGCTTTGAGGTATTGGGTAGCAATGAACCTGTTTTAACACCTAAAAATGATCCTTATCTGCATTTGCAGGCCGGTTTCAAGTCCCTGGAAATTGCCAATCTGCACCGTATTGCTACCGGTCGTGGTGTGCGTATTGCCGTTATTGATGCTGGTGTCGATATAAATCACCCGGATCTCAAGGGGCAAATCAAAGCCTCTGAAAATATGGCGCCGGAACCCGCAGATCATAATTTGGCTGATGTACACGGTACTGCCGTAGCGGGTATTTTATCTGCCCGTTCTGACAACGGCATAGGTATTGCCGGTATAGCTCCCGAAGCGGAAGTTTTGGCTTTTCGTGCTTGTTGGCCAGACAAACCTGATGCGCTGGCGGCGCACTGTAACAGTTTTACCCTGGCTCTGGCGCTGAATCAAGCCATCAGTCTGGGTAGCCGCATCGTTAATATGAGTCTTAGCGGGCCGGAAGATCCTTTGCTCAGGCAATTGGTTGATATTGCTTTGGCAAAAGGAATTATCGTCATCGCGGCCGTGCCGGGAAAAAATCAAGCCGGAGGCTTTCCTGCCAATGTTCCGGGTGTTATTGCCGTGGGCTTTGATAGTGATGTTGGTCATGCACAAATTAATGCACCCGGGCAGGACATACTGACCACTGTACCGCACCAGGCCTATGATTTCATGACCGGCAGTTCCTTTGCCGCACCTCATGTTACCGGTGTTGCCGCATTACTGCTGCAATTACATCCTGACTGGCAGGTTGCCGATCTTAAGTCGGCGTTGAGCAAAGACTCAAATCTTTTGACGGCTAAATCTATTGAGGTCGCAATGACCGCCAAACAAAATCAACAGCACTGAACTGCTTGCTCCAAGCGGCCATCTTTTTAGTTTCAGAAAGATACAAAATAGCTTCAGCTGAACTTGCCGACTATGCTTCGGAATAGTCGGTCATCGATACACCAATCCCCTGCAGACGCTTGCCGTCAAACAACGTCATTCGCAAAAATCGCAATTAACCTAATAAAAATAATGATTTATATGCGGGTTAGATAACCTGGCGAAATATAACTATCCATTGACTTTAAGTTTTTCCGTTTTAAAATCTAAAACACGGTAGCGCCTGATTGTAAGTTAAATCCTACAAAAAATACGGCTAAACCTTACATGATTTAAAGTGAATGCCTCCTTTATAACTGTGAAAATTAAGAGCACAATTTAGCCAGTAAAAAATTAAGGCTGGTTATGGTTAATTGAATCCATTGTTAAAGATCGAGATTGCAGCTATAAAAATCATTAAACATAACAGTTTTTTCA
>CAIKYI010000221.1 GCA_903831545.1 uncultured Methylobacter sp.
ATTTATAAAAAAATGCTCAACAAAAAAATATCACTCGCTGATGTTTTTGATGTCTACGCATTTAGAATATTCTGTGATGATGTCGATACCTGTTACCGGGTTCTGGGTGTTATGCATAACCTCTACAAGCCCATACCCGGACGCTTTAAAGATTACATCGCCTTGCCCAAAGCCAATGGCTATCAATCGTTGCACTCGATATTAATCGGTCCTTACGGCGTACCCATTGAAATTCAGATAAGAACGCATGACATGCACCGCATGTCAGAGTCTGGTATCGCTGCCCACTGGCTGTATAAATCTGATGATGATAAAACCAAAAAATTTCAGGATCGCGCAAACGAGTGGCTAAGGGATTTACTCGAAATCCAAAAATCTGCCGGTGATTCTCTGGAGTTTATTGATAACCTGAAAGTAGACCTGTTTCCCCAGGAAGTTTTTGTGTTCACTCCGCAAGGAGCCATTATCAAACTGCCTCGCGGCGCGACCATTATTGACTTTGCCTACGCGGTACATACCGATCTTGGTAATGCCTGCGTTTCGGCCAGAATCGACAAACAACTGGTTCCGTTACAAACCAAACTGGAAAACGGCGTCACCGTCGAAGTGATTACAGCTACCTGGGCCAGGCCTAACCCGCTATGGCTAAACTATATCATCACTGCCAAAGCCCGCTCAGGTATCCGCAACTATCTTAAGCATTTTAAACAGCAGGAAGCCATTAACCTGGGGCGCCGTTTACTGGAAAAAGAACTGCAAGCCATGCATTTACATCTGGACGACGTCGATAAAGCTAAAATACAAGCCTTACTGCAGATTATGGCCAAACAATCGCTGGACGAATTACTTGAAGACATTGGCCTGGGAAATAAAATGCCGTTTCTTGTCGCCAAACGTATAGCGCAAGAAGATATTAATGCAGCCATCAAACTCGATGGCAGTGACCAAGGCAAAAAGAAACCCTTGATCATTAAGGGAACCGAAGGCATGGTCATTACGCTGGCGAAATGTTGTCGGCCAATTCCGGGCGACTCCATCATAGGCTACTTTAATCCCGGTAAAGGCATCGTCGTACATCATCATGAATGTAGAAACAGCAGTGTGGTCAGAAAAAAACAGACAAACTGGCTTGATGTTGAATGGTGTCCGGATGCAATCGGTGATTTCCCGGTTGAAATTCGCATCGAAATTCTTAATCAACGAGGCTCACTGGCAACTATCGCCTCGACTATTTCGGAACTTAATTCCAATATTGAAAACGTTACCGTTGTCGATCAGGATGACCGTATTTGCGTTGATTTAATCACTCTAACTGTCAAAGACCGTGTGCATTTAGCTAAAATCATGCGCCGCCTCAAAGACCTATCCATTGTCTTAAAAATTACTCGCGTTAAAGCCTAAGGAAAAATCATGATCAAAAAAATCATCCAGACTGATAAAGCGCCACAGGCAATTGGCACCTACTCGCAAGCGGTCAAGATTGATCAGACAGTCTATCTTTCAGGACAAATCCCTTTGGTGCCTGAAACCATGACCATTATTGAAGGTGATATTTCCGCGCAAATCACCCAGGTTTTTAAAAATCTGCAAGCTGTTGCTCAAGCTGCAGACGGTGATTTAACAGACATCGTCAAATTAAATGTTTTTTTGACCGATTTGTCCAACTTTCCGCTAGTTAATGAAATCATGGGGCATTTTTTCCAAGAACCTTATCCGGCTCGCGCCGCTATCGGCGTTGCAGCCTTGCCTAAAGCCGCCGGTGTAGAAATGGATGCAATTATGGTTTTAAAGCCACAGGAGTATCCGGCCTCCTGAGTGAGCTTTGCTGATAATTATACTTTGCCTGTCACAAATGGGAAAAATCAATTTAGGCTGGGTTAACGATAGCGGAATCCAACATTTATAAGTAGTTGTCGGGTTACGTTGCACTAACCCGACCTACTTTGGGATTTTTTAATTTATTAAAAAATCCGCAACACCAAAAGTTTGCAGTATATATTCCGCGTTGATTAATCTACAAAGTACTGCAGTACAATTTCAGTTTTGTGCTCCAAAATTTTGCTTATTAAGATTGGGAGTCAAGTATTACATGCCGAGTAGCACTATGAATATTCTGAATAATCCCGTGTCTTCATTAAAAGGAATTGGTTTTCAAACTGCAAACCGCCTGCAAAAACTCGGACTTTGTGTTATTCAGGATCTACTTTTTCACCTGCCTTTGCGATACGAAGATCGAACCCGTGTTTACCCGATTAGCGGGCTAAGG
>CAIKYI010000222.1 GCA_903831545.1 uncultured Methylobacter sp.
GAATGGGGATGGTATCAATGTACTGTCGAATATAGCGATAGTAACCGCCGCTAATCATGGTGCTTTTAGCTTTAAATATCCATTCACAAGCAGAGGAATTCAGATAACCCAACAGAAATAAATCGTTAGTCGGTAGGATATAACCTGTATTAGCTAGAAATACCGTTTCTTTATATAGCGAAAAATTATTAGCACTGGAAATATCGCACCAGATAATTTTTTCTTTTTCAAATTGCTTATAATAAGAACAAGACCTCAGTTCCCACCAAAAACAACCTTTATCGCCGCGTTTGCGTGCTTGTGTTTCATAGGTTTTTAAATGCTTGGCTATGTTGGGGTATTCTCGTTGCACATAGCTCCAAGCCTCAATTTCAGTTAATTCATCTAGTTCCCACGCGCTGCGTGGGAATTCATTTTCACCGCGCTGCGGTGTGTTGTTCAACGCGGCGCGTTGAGATGGCATTCCCACGCAGCGCGTGGGAACGAGAAGTCTTTTTTCTTCGGTGTAGCCCAATTGCTCATGCGTCCAGCCTTTGGGAAACAGTATCAAATACAAACCCTGACTTTCTGACCGCCAGCGTTTCAAATCTTTGCCTTCTAAAAACGACTTTAAAATCTCTCCGTTTGGGTCGTCTTGTTTTAATAAAGTATATTGCTCAGCATCAATGACAAAGGCTTCATTCAATCCAGTTAAAACACCGCGATAAGGTGATTTATAAACCTCTTTCAAGGTTTTATAACCTTTGGTAATTTTTTGCCGCACATTGGAAAAACGTTCATCTTCCAACTGCCACGCATCGACTTTTAGCGAGGCTTGTTTCATCACGCCGAAGTCAGTTTGTAATTGCTGTTTTAACGCGCCATGTTGTGGGTCTTTTTTGGCGGTGATATTTAAAAAGCTGAACTCTGATTTTGGGGCTTGTTTGCGTAAGCGGTCTGGTTTTTCCATGATTAAAATCGCTGGATAAGTGGTTACGCCTTCAAATACGGGGTAATCATTAAAATCAATCACGGTTAATAAATTACTGCGCACTTTTAAAAATTCGCGCAACGGCGTACCGCTGTTAGTTCTGAAAAACGTCGAAGACGAGATATAGCTAAAGCACAATAAAATGATTTAAAAAAGCTGCGAAAACAACACGTCAGAGGAACAATTCTTCCGTCTTCGAATGGCTTTAGCCTGCGCCCATTTGTGTTCAATGGGGTTTAGGTCGGGCGAGTAAGGCGGTAGAAATTCGAGTATATGCCCAGCGTGTTCGATCAATTGCTGACAGTCATCACGTTTGTGAAAAGAGGCATTGTCCATAACGATGACAGCGTTTTTGGGTAGTTTGGGTAGCAAATCTTGCGAAAGCCATGCAAAAAATACATCAGCGTTAACGGAGCCTGTGAATAGCGTCGCGGTTAGCAGACAAGAGGCTAGCAAAGCACCGATGACGTTGGTGCGTCCTTTGGTATGCCAATTGTGTTTGCCAACGCAACGCTTTCCGATAGCGGCATAGCCGTGAGTACGCGGCATATCGTGTGCAAAACCACTTTCATCAATATAAACAATAGCTTTGTTGTCAGACTGATAGGCTTCTATCTTATTTTGAAAGATACGCCGCGCATCTTCGTCTGTCTTCGGATGCGACAGCGTTTTTTTTATAGCTAACACCGAGTCGCTTTAACGCATAGCCTATCGCTCGTTGACTGACTCCTAATCGTGCAGCTCGCTCATATTGGTAGGCATCGGGGTTAGTTTTCACGTCTTGCTCCAGTGCGTCCATGTCTATCTTGGTCGCTGGTTTAGTTCGCGTACGCTGGGGTTCTAAGCACTTGTTCCACCGCGTTATGCTCGCTACACCCACTCCAAAACGTACCGCCGCCTCTGCCTGTGTTAGCCCTTCTTGTTCTTTTATCGCCAATACTTTTTCGCGGAAATCTGGTGAATAGGTCATCGAATTAAAAATAATCAAATTATACTGCTTTAGCTATAATACAACGATTTGAAAACAACGATGGTTAAAAAAACTGGATAATCGAATTGAGTCGCAAGCTGATGAGAGAAGACGCATTCAAAGACAAACACCGACTAGCTAAAGCCGCCTTCACACGGGTAAGGAGCTTGCCGTTTGAGTTGGTATTAGTGATGATACTGAGAAAAAGCGTGAAATCGTTGCAAAACGTGGTGAATGAAGCGATGTTATGGCTGGACACAGACACGGTGACAGCCAGTGCCTTTTGTCAGGCACGTTACAAGTTGCGGCACACCGCGTTCATTGAGTTAAACCAACAAGCTATCGTTGAACCGATGTATGCGGATGATGACTACCAGACCTTCTGGGGTTTTCGTGTATTAGCAGTGGATGGCTCCAAGGTGATGCTGCCCAACAACAAAGAGACCCGTGCGGCGTTTGGTACCATTATGTATACCAATGGCAAAAACAAACAGCCGTTGGGCGACCATTGTTATGGACGTGCATCCGTGTTGTTTGATGTGCTGAATCGCATTGCTGTCGATGCGACGCTTGCTCCTGTTAAAGCCTATGAAGTCGATTTGGCAATCGCTCATCTGCAACACACCACCGCCACTGATTTATTACTGATGGATCGCAACTACCCATCCTACCGCATGATGGCAGAACTGAGCCAGCGACAACGGCAGTTTGTGATCCGCTGTTCAAGCAACTCTTTCAGCACAGCGCGGCAACTTGCCAAAGGCACAGGACTTGCCAGCCAAGTGGTCACACTCACGCCACTATCCCAC
>CAIKYI010000223.1 GCA_903831545.1 uncultured Methylobacter sp.
TCAGGAAAAATAATCATCGATCCGCCTGAGCGTAGCCAGGCAACGCATTCTTCTATCATATGTTCCGGATCGCCGTTACTAATATAGCCTGCATTAACTATCGGTCCACGCATGAACGGATTATGCCACAGCTTGGCCTTGACAATACAGCTAGCCTGTTGGATACGACTAATCAGAAAAACAATATCAACCAGCGTTGGATGATTGTCGATAATTAACTGACCGGGCCGATTCAGCTTGTCCAGTCCTACAATTTCATAAGTCATTACACCCAGTCTATGCATTAAACCAATAAATACATAAAAACTGAAACTGACTATTTTTTGACCCCGGCCAACCCTGTGCACACGGGTGCCGGGTAACAGTGCTAACACCGGAAAAACCGTTACCCAAAGTAGAAAACCGCCCACACCAAAACTAAAAAAACTCAATCCTGTTGCAAAAAGCCGCCAGCCATAGCCAACTTTTATCACTATATTTTTTGCCATTCCCAGCTATGTCTATGATTACCCAGCACCAACGTTTTATCGTCGGTAACAAGAAACTTTAAAAAAGAAAAGATCTGCAAAGCGTGTTCCCCATCATCACGTTGTGTAACTGATCTGTTCAAGCGTAATGTCAAGCCCTCACCGGTTAATGAAACCTTTAAAGCAAGCGCACAAATAGCCGACGTATCAAGAGCAAAGGGGAGCGACGGATAAAAATCGGATAAGGGTTCGTCATACAAAATCATCAACACCTGATCATGGCGCTCCTGCAATAACCCCAAGGCCTCAAGAAAAACAGGGGCAATACCGGCCTGGCCAGGCGCAAGCACCGTAATTTCCTGATGATTGGCAGACGCAATGGAAAACAATCCGGCTATCGCATTATGAACTGACAGACTAAAAGCCGTAGGCGAAACCTCATCCCCCTTCTGCATACTTTTAAGCATTTCCAGGGACTTATTGACTTCGCCATGGGCAGAACTGAACACAATGGGCAATGAACCAACAGGATTGGACAAGTCTCCTGCAGCATTAAAAACAGCTCGGCCCAGAGCACTTAATCTGCGCTGAAGCTGCTTTGGAACCGAAGTTGTCAGAACTGCTTTTTGTGTCGCATCATGACTCTGATGGTTCAGCCATTCCTGCCAATCCATATGGCTGCTCGACCCTATGGTGGGCCAGACATTCCATTCTCTAACTACAAAATCAACTGCTCTCATATCTCCGTTTCATCAATCCAGTTACCGGTTTACACTTGCCTAATTCTACTTTGTCAGATTAAATGTTCACTCTATCCAAAATTGTCATACCGGCATGGACTCAGGACAGGCTGTCCTGCCTGTCACCCTGCGGGTTAATGCGCAGAGCGAATCCAGGCTCTCTACATGGATTTAAGATACCATCCATGGCACTGGATACCCGCTTCCCGGCGAGTATGACGAGCTTTTTATAAGCTGACAAAGTAGAACCAAGCCCAGGGAATTTTAAACGATTTGCTTCAATTCCTATTTATTGCGTCATCAACCTGCCATTTTAGTTAAACCATACGTATTTCATTCTGTAGTATTAGCAATGATTTTATGAATCCGTTTACTGCTGATTGCAATAATAATCAAGATGAAAGGAATTGAAATGCCTTCAATAATTCCCGGATTCACTTTCCAGCCAGCAATATGAAGTGCTTCAGCCAGTTTACCGATCAGACTTGCGGCGTAATAGGTGATAGCGACCATCGAAATGCCCTCAACCATTTGTTGCATTCTCAGTTGCATTTTTGCACGTAACGCCATCGATGTGAGCAAGCCCTGATTTTGCCGCTCAATAATAATGTCAACACGGGTTCGTAGTAATTGACTGGCGTTACTGACCCGCTCGGAAAGCAGAGTAAATCGATGTGAGATGGATTGGCAGGTATTAATTGCCGGTTCCAGTCGCCGTTTAATAAATTCGCCTAAAGTCTGAATCCCCTGAATCCTGACCTCGCGCAAATCGTTGATACGCTGTTCCACCAGTTGATAATAGGCACTTGCAGCCGCAAAACGAAAATGATTACTGGAAATATAATTTTCAACTTCAGCGGCAAGAGTCGTCAGTTCGTCCAATAATTCGCCATCATTATGCTCGGCAAGTGTCATGGCATTGGTAATGGTATAAAGTTGCCGGTCGCAGGCTTTTAGGGCCGGATAAAGTTTACGGGCAATTGGAAAAGCCAGTAAAGCCATAACCCGATAAACTTCAATTTCAAATAATCGTTGTAATAAACGCCCGGCTTGTTCCGCTCTAAGCCCATGATTAACAATCAAAAAACGGCTAAAACCGTCAACATGAATACGAAAATCCGTAAACACTGAAGCTGCACCACCGGTTACTTTAGAGCCTATCACCGGATTGCCTGCAAACCAGGTTGAGAATGAGGCAAGATCGGTATGCTCTTCATAATCAATATCGGCAGCGGAGACAATTGTTGCGTGAGCCGCAACGATGACTTGCCCGGTTAATTGGGACATCCAATCCACTGGCACTTTTTTTAAAGCCGAACCCTCAAAAGGATCTTTGGGCTTATCGTGCACATAAAAACTGTAAGTACTAAACTCTCCGTGTTGTTCCCAGCGTATTTGAAATGAGTTAAACGTAGCACTAAAGTGATCTACATCTTTTTCCGGTGGAGCCACACCAAATCGTTCGCATAGCGTTAGCAAGTGCTTACGCTCTTGCATTTTCTCATCGCTGGATAGCAATAAAGCCAGATGACTGGCTCTAACAGGCAACTCTAGATTAAACGGTGCTCTGGCATGCACTTCATTATGAAGCACAAAACGTTGCGGATGGTTGGCAGGAATAGGGAATAATGTGGTCACAGGTAATTTTTAAAAAGTCGTTCCATGTATCAATAATTGGAACTAATTTAACCTAAAAAATAGAGTTTCGCTTGGCTAATGTTTAAGATCATCGGAATTTTTATATTTCAAGTGTAGGATAACGAAACGATAAACTTTAGCGTGTGTCCCAAGTTGAATGCCTAAATTCTTGTCATTCATATTTTTGTGTTATTAATATTTCTGCAAAAAAAAATATAGTGCGTTATAATGTCCTGATAAACAAACACATTTCTCCGCGCTTTGGCGCCTTCTAGCTTCCAACAGGTAAA
>CAIKYI010000224.1 GCA_903831545.1 uncultured Methylobacter sp.
CACGAAATTATTTACACCCTACCTATGCCTGCAAGCCATGGTTTTGAGGGCTATACTACAGCGCTCTTTGGTGCCAATACTTTTGTTTAATGGACTTTATTAGCTCTTCAGGTATTATCCTAGTTCAAAGCGTTTAACTATCAGGATCAGCAAATCGAGCATGTTAATTAAAACCAAACCAGATATCTTGGGCAGTGAAGTCACTGATCATGCAGTTTTTGAATCCCGCAGAGAGTTTATTAAATCGACAGCTGCGCTCTCTACCGGACTTATGTTGCCGGGCTTGGGATATGCCGATACACAAAAATATAAAGATGTGCCCTTGGGGCCATATTCAGCAAAATTACCCGTTACTGCCGGTGAAGATGTTGCCAACTATACCAATTACTATGAATTCTCTACCAATAAACAGGATTCAACTGTCTTGGCCACGGGCTTAAAAACGTCGCCCTGGCGTGTTGAAATTACTGGCGAGGTTGAAAAACCGGGCGTTTATAATCTTGAGGATATTTTAAAAGACAATCCGCTACAGGAACGCATATACCGATTCAGATGTGTTGAAGCCTGGTCGATGGTGGTGCCTTGGATTGGTTTTCCCTTAGGCGAAATGCTGGTGCGGTTTAAGCCAACCTCAAAAGCAAAGTTTGTCGAATTTACCACGCTGTACAATCCTGAGATTATGGTGGGGCAGCGTTCCAGTGTTCTGGCGTGGCCCTATGTCGAAGGGTTGCGCATGGATGAAGCAATGCATCCCTTAGCAATTTTGGCGACTGGAATGTATGGTAACGAGTTGCCTAATCAGAATGGCGCACCGCTGCGTTTGATTGTGCCCTGGAAATATGGCTTTAAAAGTATCAAGGCGATTGTAAAAATCCGCTTTAGCGAAACCATGCCGGAAACTGCCTGGTATAAAAGTGCTCCCGGCGAATACGGCTTTTATGCCAATGTTAATCCGGAGGTTCCGCATCCACGTTGGAGTCAAAGTCGTGAGCGGGTGCTAGGCAGCAGCATATTTACACCGAAGCGGGCTACGGAAAAATTTAATGGCTATGGTGAAGAAGTTGCATCTCTTTATTCAGGCATGGATCTAAGCAAATATTTTTGATGCTATCCGTTAAAAAAAATTGGGCGCTGGTTAAGGTCATTGTTTTTCTCTTGGGATTGACGCCATTTTTATTGTTGGTAAAGGCCGGCATTTACGATCAACTGGGCGCTAATGCTATAGAAACGCTACATTTTGGTTTTGGCGACTGGGCCTTACGCTTTTTGTGTATGGGTTTGGCACTCACGCCGCTTAAAATCGTTCTCAGGCAAAGCTGGCCGATTCGTTTCAGGCGCATGATGGGTTTGTTTGCGTTCTTTTATGCCACGCTACATTTGCTGGTGTTTATCGTGCTTGATTTATCGCTGTCATGGGAAGCATTTAAAGACGAAGTCCCTAAAAGTCCATATATTCTGATGGGTCTGCTGACCTTTTTGTTGTTGGTGCCTTTGGCACTTACCTCAACAAAATACATGCAGAAAAAGTTGGGCCGCCGCTGGCTAAAACTGCATAATTTGGTGTATGTGGCAGCTGCAACAGCGTTGATACATTATTTTTGGCTGGTTAAAGCCGATTATACCGAGCCGTTATTTTATGCCATTGTGACGGGTGTTTTATTGGCAATACGCCTTTATGTTTATTGCCGGAAGATAAGCGTCAGCATGAATGGCAAAATCAGTTAAATGTATATTAAAGCTTTCACCA
>CAIKYI010000225.1 GCA_903831545.1 uncultured Methylobacter sp.
AACCAATTTCAAAGGCTAAACCTGACATAAATACCTCGCAAACTTATTTTTGGGACTGCTTTCGTCAGACGTGTTTTGCTGACACCGGATTTAGTTTACAAAGGGACCCTTACAAAGTGTGTAAGGGTCAACTTACAATAAGTTTTTTATTGGCTAGCACTGGATAATTACTTAAGCCGCTCATTAACCAGAAATTATGATCTTGGTTCAATATTACATTGTCTGACATGCATCACGCCCACATCACTTAAATGTTTTCGGCTGTTGACGCATGATAGAGGCAAGTTGCTCTTGGACCTGAGCGTCTAAGTTTACCCACGTTTCAGCTTCATCTGTTTGATAAAGTGGGATCGGCGTATTTAAACGCTGCACCTGATCAAGCGTCCAGATCACATCCCACTTATCAAAGCGACTGTCTTGAATACATTCATCAGCAATGCGATATTGATGAGCATCATTTTTTCTTAAGGCATAATCGACCGTGCCATTTACGGCAATCAGATTGGCCACGCCCACAATGTGATTGATACCCGAATTAATCAGCGCTATAGGCTCACTTTTATAAGAAACTCCGGAGCGCATTTCCCATGAACCGATGCCATTTAACACCTTTTCTAAATGGTAACTTTCAACGATCAAACCTGTTTTGGGTAACATTAACGGTAAAAGCAGCATGTGTCGGCCAGCCTTATTTGTTTAAATGATGTGTTTATAGTTGCCTAAGATTGGGAGTAATTACCAATTTGATAATTGAAGGCGTTAGATCTTTTGTGTTTGCTGAGGCTTCTGAATTAAATTGACATTAACGTGATCGGTGTACTCCCAGGCAGCGCCTGTCGCAAAGTCAATAATAAAACCAATCACCAATCCGTAGCCCGTGAGTATATTAACCAATGAGGTGGTGTTAAAAGAGGACGCTAACTTGGATGAGCCTTCTTCGTAGCCCTCCTTTTGACAATTGATAGTCAGATCACTGCTACTTTTGGGCAAGACCACATTGCCAGGTGTATGCACACCGTGATCGGTGACATTACAATCGGCGCCAGTCGGTGTGCTGGTCACATTAACGTTACTGGTTGTACCGCTAAACATGGCTGCGCAACCGCTCAAATTTAAAATCATAAAGAGCGCGGTTATTTTTATAAAAAAATTATTCATGCTGCTGATTCCGTAAATAGTTAAAAAACAAAAAACTGGCGGTTTACAGGCGGCAGCGTTATAAAGTTATACTAATTTGGCATCAACTACTAAAACTGACACATTCACCTTTTACACTATGCGCTGTAATCGTATCTGCGGGTCTATTTCTAGCTCCGTGGATAGATTAATCAGACACCCTTACAAACTGTGTAACGGTCAGAAGATCATGGGTGTTTTGTTATTCACGGAATATTTAGAAAAGCGATTTTATAGAGGGAGAGTATTTTGGCTGATCAAAAATCACAAGCGATCGTGCAACGGCGAATGTTGGCCCTGGAATCCATCCGACGATTGAGTGGCCGCTCGGAGCGCTGGGTTACCGTTGCAGAGGTCGCGAAGGATATGAAGGATCAAGGTTATGCGGTAGAAATACACAGCATCCGTCGAGACTTAAAATCGTTATTGGAAATCCATCAACAGCTTGAATGTAACGACAATAGTAACTTGGCAGGCGAGTCGGCTAATGGTTTGGCGCATGGTTATCGCTGGTCTGGTAAAGACAATCAGGCCAATGGCGGCATAACCTTGCCCGAAGCCTTATCTTTGGTTATGGTTGAGCGCTATCTGAGTCAATCTTTACCCGTACTACTCACCCGCTCGCTACACGACATCTTCACCAAAGCCCATCAGACTCTGGAGTTACACAAAAAAAGCCAGGTTACGCAATGGCC
>CAIKYI010000226.1 GCA_903831545.1 uncultured Methylobacter sp.
TATCGATTTTGTCGATGAAGAAATCGATTTTCTTACCGATGGCGTGGTCGAAAACAGAATAGTCAAACTCCAGCAACGCCTGGAACAAATCCAAAAAACAGCCCAACAAGGTCGCTTGTTACGCGATGGTATGACTGTAGTTTTGGCTGGTAAACCCAACGCCGGTAAATCCAGCTTGCTTAATGCCTTGGCAGGGCATGATGCCGCGATCGTTACCGACATCGCCGGAACCACCCGAGACGTTTTAAAAGAACGTATCCAACTGGACGGCATGCCCTTGCATATCATCGATACCGCCGGCTTGCGTGACAGTGACAACGCGATAGAACAGGAAGGTATTCGCAGGGCGCATCTGGAAATCAAAAACGCCGATAAAATATTGTTACTGATCGATGCCAGAGATCATGAAATCGATTCAATATTATCAACCTTACCCTCCGCCAACATCACCCAAATCTACAATAAAATTGATCTATTAGACTTGGAGCCGGAAATAAAACACACCGAAACCGGCACTCAAATCTATCTGTCCATTAAAACCGGCAGCGGCATGGAGTTATTAAAACAACACCTAAAACAAAGTGTCGGTTTTAATGAAGCCACCGACGATGTTTTTATCGCCCGAAGACGTCACATAGAAGCCTTAAACAAAGGCCATGACTTTGTCGCAAGGGCTTTAAACCAATTAACCGGCAGTCGAGCCGGAGAACTGGTCGCCGAAGATTTAAGACAGGCGCAAATGAGCTTGGCGGAAATCACTGGTACCGTCAGTTCAGATGACCTGTTGGGGAAGATTTTTTCCAGTTTTTGCATAGGTAAGTGAAGCGGTAAAACAACATTAAGTGCATGTAGCGTTAACTTCAGCTTTTTTGTGCCTGATGGATATTCCCTATACAATTCAATTTGATTTTTTATGCAGGTGGTAACGATGTCGCCATTAACTTTTGATACCCATGCATTTGTAACAGAATTAAAACAGGCTGGTTTTAGTGAGTCACAAGCTGAGGTAATAACTCGTTTACATCAACAAGCCTCCAATACTACTATTGACTATGTTAAGCATGAACATAGTCTTGAGAATGTAGTAAGCAATAAAGATTTGGACCCGAGAATAAAAGAAACTGAATTAAAAATCGAGTTGGTTCTGTCTGAATTGAAGCGTGATATTGCCGAAACCAAAGTGGAATTAATCCGTTGGATAGTTGGTGTTGGTGTTTTGCAGATTACAATTATTAGCGCGTTATTATTGAAATTGGTAGTGACACTATAAACGCTATTATGCCGACAAAATAGCAAAAATTTTCACTTTTTACCCCACTATTACCCCTAGCCTATAACAAGCTATTGATTTACTTTTCGTACAGCGAAAGTGAAGTATGAAAAGCACTAGGAGGCTGTCCAACAACTAACGTTTAACTAATTCGGCTGAAATTTGCCTACTATATATGGCATCTTAAGATGTTTAAAAGCACTATATATTGAAGTCAACTGATAAAAATGCTAGTTATCGGACAGCTTCATAGGTGCGATTAGCTCCATCTTTTGATAAAAAACAGAAAAACAAGACATACACCCTACCAATTTAAAATTGGTGGCTGAAAAACTTATGGAATGATACTTGTGAAAGACTGGAAAGAAATAATCGAGCATAAACTTGAACAACAAAAAAATAATATTGCGCGCATAAATCTTGAAAAAGAGACTATCACTTACTCAGAGAAAGTAAAACATAATAGAACCTTAAAGTCCCTTACAGGTTATAAGGAAGTAGTAAGGGCATTTCTGATAGACCGCTTGGTTAATGAAATCCATTACAAGCTGGAAAATCTTGAAACGGAAAAGGAATACAGACTATGCGCGTTCTGAACGGATTGAGTGGGTTAAACAGATTTTGGAAAACCACGATCATGCATCAATCAAGTTGTTTTATCACCAGGAAAGCAATTCAAAGCGGGATATTCGTCTTTATCTTTGGGCCTATCAGCATGATTTTGTAGTTATTTTGCAAAAACTTGGCCGTGGCTGCTCATTCTTGGTGACCAGCTTCTATTTAGATGATGGAGGTAAACGTCGTGATTATGAGCGGCGTTTTTGTCGCTATAAAAATAAGGAAAATAACGGCTGGACTAAAATATGGCTGTTCATGTGGTGTTTTGATAATTTTTATGCGAACCGCAGATATTGCCGAGGCCAAACATATGGCCGATCGTTTAGTGAATTAAGCCGTGATTAATCTTAAGCCTGTCTGAATTTGACAATTAACACAATCTGAATAGTGGAACAGCCATTGCCAAAAATTTAACAACTATTATTACTGCAATAGAAAAAAAATTTTTAACTTTTCACCCAATATTTACCTTTAAAGATCATAAGTATTGACGTTGAACTATTCATCGTCCCTTTTGATGTCAATAATAATTTCTCCGGATTCATCTTCGGAGACAATAAATAAAATGGGTGCGCAGCAGACAGAACAGTCTTCGTAATATTGTTGAGGCCCTGAGCTGGTGTCTACCAAAACATCCAGGGATTCGCCGCAATAAGGACAATCGATAATAATTTCATCCAGTTCTTGCATGATTAAACCTGCCTGAGTAAAGCGTCCATCCAGGACATGGGTAATATGCGTTTAAGAAAGCCAAATAAATAAGTTGGAAAAGTAACGTAATAACGAATTTTGGGTTGTCTGGCTTCCAAGGCGTGAATTACTGTTTTGGCAACCGCTTGAGCGGGTAATGTAAATGGAGCCGCCGGGCCTTCCTTTTCCAAACGTGCTTCCATGATTTTATAGGTTTCTTTATGATGGCTATGAGTCGGATCTATATTTTTTTTATACAAAGAAAAAGCATTTTTTCTGAAGTCACTCAGAATAGGCCCAGGCTCAATCAACGAAATATGAATGTTAGTGCCATAAAGCTCAAGTCTTAAGGTGTCAGCTAAACCTTCCAGGGCAAATTTGCTGGCATTGTAAGCACCTCGATAAGTCATGGCGACAAAACCCAGGATTGAACTGTTGTAGATAATTCGGCCATGGCCCTGTTTACGCATCACAGGAATTAGCAAGTTAGTCAGTTCATGGGTACCAAACAAATTGGTTTCAAATTGAAACCTTAATACATCCCGACTTAAATCTTCTACTGCGCCCGGTTGACCAAAAGCACCATTGTTAAACAACGCATCAATTTTTCCATCGGTTAAGTCTATTGCCAGTTTAACCGCTGTTTGAATGCTGTTGCTATCAGCCAAATCGAGTTGAATTGCTGTAAAGCCTTCCTGTTGTAAACGGAATACATCTTCTACTTTTCGTGCTGTTGCAATGACGTTATGACCGCGATTTTTTAATTCATGCGCAGTGGTGTAACCAATACCCGTTGA
>CAIKYI010000227.1 GCA_903831545.1 uncultured Methylobacter sp.
GGCGGTATTGCCGCTTACAAATCGGCTGAACTGGTCAGGCTCTTACGAAAACAAGGTGCAACAGTGCGTGTGGTCATGACCCACTCGGCTACTCAGTTTGTCGGACCACTTACTTTTCAGGCGCTCTCGGGGCATCCTGTCCATACCCAATTGCTTGATCAAGATGAAGAAAATGCCATGGGGCATATCAGTCTGGCGCGTTGGGCTGATGCCTTGATTATAGCGCCGGCAACGGCCAATACCCTCGCAAAGTTCAGTCATGGTTTGGCTGATGACCTGGTCTCAACCCTTTATCTGGCGGCAACCTGTCCTGTTTACGTTGCACCGGCCATGAATCAGGCCATGTGGCATAAGCCGGTAACGCAGGACAATATTCAAAAACTGCTAAACCACGGCGTCACCGTGATCGGCCCGGAACAGGGTGCTCAAGCTTGTGGTGAAACAGGCTTTGGCAGAATGTCCGAACCGGCGGAAATTTGCAGGCATTTATATGCTGAACCCACAAAACAATGTTTAAGCGGCCTTAACGTGTTAATCAGCGCCGGGCCAACCCGTGAACCCCTGGATCCGGTACGTTATCTGACCAACCGAAGCTCAGGAAAAATGGGTTATGCCCTGGCAAAAGCAGCCTTAAAAGCAGGCGCAAAAGTCACGCTGGTGAGCGGCCCGGTAACCTTGCCCGCTCCGAAAAATGTATCTGTAATCAACGTGGAAACTGCGGCCCAAATGTATGCAGAGGTAATAACCCAAGCCGTAAAACACGATATTTATATCGGCGCTGCAGCGGTTGCCGATTACAGTCCGGCGCTCATCGAAACACATAAAATCAAAAAAAATTCCGAACAATCCTTGTTAATATTACAAAAAACCCGCGACATTTTGGCCGATGTGGCACAACTTAAAACCAACCGTCCGTTTACAGTTGGATTTGCGGCAGAAACCAATGATCTTGAACACTACGCCAAAGATAAACTGGCTAGAAAAAATCTGGATATGATTGCGGCAAACTGGGTAGGGCAAATTCCGTCTTATCCAATGTTAGAATCATCATTGGACATGCCCAAAAATACAACAGGGGGCTTTGATAGTGATCAAAATGCCTTGCAGGTTTATTGGAACACCGGCCAAAAAAATCTGGCCATGACCGACAAAAACTATTTGGCAGAACAACTAATTCAGTTAATCGCAGAAAGAAGGGAAATCAAAATACATGAAAAAAATACAGCTTAAAATTCTGGATGACCGCTTAGGTAAAGATATTCCATTGCCGGAGTATGCAACGCTGGGTTCGGCGGGCCTGGATTTACGAGCCTGCCTTGATGAACCTGTCGACTTGGCACCCGGGCAAACGCTGTTAATTCCAACCGGTCTGGCTATCCATATTGACGATCATCATCTGGCCGCCGTTCTATTGCCCCGCTCCGGCCTGGGTCATAAACACGGCATTGTTTTAGGTAATTTGGTGGGATTGATTGATTCAGACTACCAGGGCCAGGTTTTTGTATCTTGCTGGAACAGGGGAGATACCACCTTCACCATTAATATCGGTGAACGTATTGCACAAATGGTTTTTGTCCCGGTGGCGCAGGTGGAGTTTGAGCAGGTTACCGAGTTTGATCAAAGCCTGCGGGGTTCTGGCGGCTTTGGCCATACCGGTCGGCATTAAGCAGATCACCTTTAACATCTCTTGCCTTGTGTATTTTTAGCCGTATTAGGGCTTGATCTCACTAGCTTTTAACAGCTATCTATGGGGCTCAAGATATGTAAAGTCGGTAAACAGCTTTTTCGTTTGCCCACCTTAACCGACAAAGACGGTGGGCAGAAAACGTTGCCCACCCCACTTGACTCTTTATTGAATACTCCAAGTTATCCAGCAATGTTTTTGATAGTGATGCTTTTAAAACTGCAATGCTTACCCTTTTTTTGTAAATAGACCTTAATTCATAACGGGGTAAATCATCGGGCAGTTTTTGATTGAATTTAAAACTATTGAAGCTTCAGTTAAGCCATACAGGGTTTATAGAATCAGACTTGCCCTGCATGACTTTTAAATAAATACCGAGCTGAAACTTATTTTCCTGGCCCATAAATCTGGTCAAACACACCGTCATCGGCAAAATGCTTTTTCTGCGCTTCATCCCATCCGCCAAACTTGGCAATGCTAACCAATTCTAGAGGTTTGAACTGTTTGGCATATTTAGCAGCAACTTCAGTATCGGTTGGACGGTAAAAGTTTTTACC
>CAIKYI010000228.1 GCA_903831545.1 uncultured Methylobacter sp.
ATTTGAAGTTCCACTGACTGCACAGTAGCTGATACTCTGGCAGCTTATGAGTAGCTTATTTAACAGCCATTTTAGCAGTATAACCAACAATTTGATCGATTGAAGCCTTCGGTAAATGGCTTAAAAATAAGCTTTGCCCCATTCCGCTTTTGAACCAATGACTTTCCTCGCTTCGTTTTCCATTCTCGGACAGCCTACTTATAAAGGGCTAATAAGCGCCCGTTTTTTATCGTTCAGGTCTGTCGGATAATTAAGCGCTGCTTCTTTTTCGTCAGGGCAAATATGGTTATTGTTACATATTGGCGACTTTTGATACTTTTCAAAACACGCACTGAAAAACTAAAGCCCAATTACCCCTACAAATCGCCAAACGCCAGTTGATTACAAGTTAATTCTACTTTGTCAGATTACATGATCACACTATTCAAAATCGTTATTCCGGCCTGGATTGCCGGACTCGTTAGAGCGCAAAGCGAATTCAGGCTCCATGGATGGATTTAAGCTTACCATCCATGACACTGGATACCCGCTTCCCTGCCAGTATGACGAGCTATGTATAATCTGACAAAGTAGAATTAAGCTATAATAGCAATTATATTCATCCGCTTAACCAAGCATTCAGTGCACGTTTGATTTACCAATAACGAATAGCTAAGCGTAACTTGGGAATGTTAAGTCAATCCCAACACCATAAATTTATGACATCAAAACCGGATTCAAACACAAGCATTCACTTTAAATTCCTTCCGACAGCCATTTCCTTACTAATAGGCACCCTGCTCACAAGCGAGCCCTTGTTCGCCGCCGATACTCGCCATTTGTATGCTCTTCCAGCGCAACCGCTTAACAAAGCACTGTTACTTGTTGCCGCCCAGGCAAAGCTGAATATTCTTTTTGATACCCAGCAAATCCACACCTTAAATGCCAAAAGCCTGACCGGTACAATGACGACAGCACAAGCACTTGAAAAGTTATTGCATGGCAGCGGCTATAGTTACCAATTTGTTGATGCGCAGACCATTAAACTGGAAAAAATCGCTGTCTCAAAATCAGATCAAGTCACCTTAAAATCGCTTACGGTCATTGCAGATCCAACTGAATCTGCCTCTGACCAGTACACAGTTCATACTACAAGTACTGCTACAAAAACCAATACGCCGCTACTGGAAACGCCGTTATCAATAACAGTCGTACCCAAAGCGGTTATCCAAGATCAACAAGCCGTTCAACTGAGTGATGTCACTAAAAATGTCAGTGGTGTTTTTCAAGGCACAATCCTCGGCGGTTTTGTTGAACAATTTATGATGCGTGGCTTCAATACCAGTTACGTAAATTACTATGACGGCTTTAGATTTCCGCAAGCCAGCGGACTGTCACTGGCCAATGCAGAGCGTGTGGAAGTCATCAAAGGCGCTGCGGCCAATCTCTATGGACGCGTCGAACCCGGTGGCATGATCAATGTTGTTACCAAGCGCCCACAGCAAAAACCTTATTACACGCTGGAACAGCAATTCGGTTCTTATGATCTTTATCGTACCACCGCAGATGCGACCGGCGCAGTGACGGAAAACGGTTCATTACTGTACCGCCTGAATCTGGAATATCTCACTAAAAACTCCTTTCGTGACTATGGCTATACTGACCGTACCTTTTTGGCACCGTCTCTGACCTGGAAAATCAGTGACCGTGACCAACTCGATGTAGACTTGATCTATTCTGACCAAAACAGCCAGGTTGATTATGGCGTACCGTTAAACAGACTGACGAATCGCCCTGCCAACGTCCCCATCA
>CAIKYI010000229.1 GCA_903831545.1 uncultured Methylobacter sp.
ACCACTCACCCACATCGCCTAAAAAAAACATCCGGGCAGCACTAAATTAAGATGCACACACACACCCGTAAAGCCCCCACATGACTTTACAACTACTGCCCGGATGCCGGAGAATGGAACGTTAGAAGCTCACCGTTGCATAGAGTTCAGTACGGAACAAGCTGTTGTCTGCTGTTCCAGCAGCATTTTTCGCACTGCTTGCACGATACCTGATTGTCGGCTGCAGGGAGAAAGTGCCTTTATTTGATTGCTGCACCTTTATGACATACTGAGCCCAGACAAAGGTATTGGTGTAGTCGGTCTTACCGGCATTGTCAGTAGTGCTGTTGTAATCGACCCAGGCAAGAACCGGACCGGATTCACCTTTGACTCTGAAAATGTAACCGCTGTAATCACTGCCGGTTGTTTTGTTTGCAGAATAGAATCCGCTGAGAGAAATTTTGGATTTCCCTGCAGGAATGAAGGCCTGACTGCCAAAGGTGTATGGAGCGCGACCATCGGCAAGATGAGTCAAGGTAAAATAGGCCTGCGGGACAATAGTTAGATCACCAATACTGGCTTTGTAGTTAGCAGTGAAACCGTAACCATCATTGAAAAGCCCTTTATCAGCAGTGGTTGTTGAAATGTTGTCAAAATTAACAATAACAGCATTCAGCTCACCGTCACCGATCTTTGTGCCATAATTGAAACCTAACAGACGATCAAAGTGATTTGTGGAAATCGGGGTATCAACCGGGTAGAGTTTTGAACCTTGAGGGCCGGTACCTGGAATTGCATAAAGAGTAAGATCCAGAATAGGGTTGTCTAAACTACCAAGTGGTATACGGCCGAGAACCCAATGGCTGCTTTCATCGCCATGGCCAAAGTAAAACTGAGAAGCAGCTATTGAATATTGTTCAGTGTTGTTAGCAGTTGCTCCAGTAGTCCCTAAACCACGCCAGCCGCCAGCAACAGTTTCATCCTGAAACAATGCTTTAAGGAAAAAGCCTTCGCCAAGATCAGCAGAAGGTTTCAGACGTACACGATACTGGAGATACTGGTCTTCAGTAGAGGCTTTAACATTTGCAGCAGAAGTTGTATTACCAAAATCGTCCCTAAGACGAAAACCAACTTCGCCATTGATTGTCACATCAGCCGACGCTGGTGCAGCGTATGATAAAACTGCGAACATCGCAGCAAGTGAGAACATCTTTTTCATTTACTTTACTCCTATTTATTGGTTGTTGTGTAGTGTTGTTATGCGTTCAGGTAAAAAATAATTCATTAAAAAAGCCGGCTCTGATACTGAAAGCCGGCTTTGAAATATTCCGCCCCAATCATCAGGGCATCAATGTCATTAATCCGGTATTCGGTCAGCCTCCATCAAGGGACAACAACAGCTTGAGGAACTGTTGATAAAGGCGTTATTGAGTGAGCTTAGAGAATTCATAAGAGCATTAATTCGTTATCGATTGTAATCAATGAGGCGTTTATCTTGTTTATTTGCAAGCATATACCGTAAAAATACCATGAATATGGTACAGAAAACGGGCATATTCTGCTGAATTCAAGGGGGAAAAAGGCGATAGGTGGTTGGCAATCAGGAGGAAAACTTGTCTTCTGATTACTGCCTGGAGTTCATAGCAGTTTCAAAAAAAGAATCGTTATATTCAGTACTGAATAAGGGATTAAATTAAGGCCTTAAAAAGACTATCTTTATGAAAACCATTCATATCTCAAGCGATATCATCCCTCTGGGTGAGTTCAAGGCGGGAATATCTTCCTGCTTGAAAAAGGTTCAGGCTACTGGCCAGCCTTTGATCATTACCCAAAATGGCCGGCCGGCGGGAGTGCTTCTTTCGCCTGCCGAATATGATGCACTGACGTATCGCAAACAATTTACTGAGTCAGTTGAACGGGGGCTTGCTGCTGCTGAATCAGGGGACGTGTATGGCACAGAAGAGGTGAGAACGATGCTTGCCAAGAAAAAAAAGCTATAGCGGAATTGTGTTGAAGGAGATTACCGAATAATGGCTTTATTTTTCTTCTTTTTTTCGTCATAGAACAGTCGCGACCATTAACTATCTTTCTATTTATTACCCGATTTTTCGCTACAGGAAAATATGAAGAGGATTAAGGAAAAATGAGAATTTATGTCGATACATCGGTTTTTGGCGGGGTGTTTGATAAAGAGTTTGCTGAACCGACAAAACATTTTTTTTTGCAAGTAGATGCTGGTCGGTTTTCTATTGTCACCTCTGCTATTGTTGAAGCAGAGATAGAACCTGCGCCCGAGACAATCAGGGACTTTTTTACCCGCTATGAAACCGTCGCAGAAATTGCAACAATTACCCAAGAAATGCTTAATCTTCGGCAACAGTATATCAACTCAGGTGTTGTTACTCCAAAGTCCGCTGAAGAT
>CAIKYI010000230.1 GCA_903831545.1 uncultured Methylobacter sp.
CAGTTACGGTAATGGCTTTGGTTTGAGGCTTGGACAAACTGGGCGTCTTGCTGGCTTTAGGTAAATTGACCTGAACGCCCTGAACGGCAGCCGTGGTCATTAAAATAAACACGATCAATAAAACGTCAGCCAAATCCAGCATCGGCGTGACGTTGATTTCGTCATACGCCGCATTTTCTTCTTGTAATTTCATTGTTAATTTCTCTGGCGGATGTTTGTGCTGTGGGAGCGATGCCTACTTCGCGACTAACCCTTCAAATCGCGATGCAGGCGTCGCTCCCACAACAGTTTTAATTTCTAATAACTTCTTATCAACTTGATCAGGTATGTTGCTCCGCCAACTTGGCAACAAACTCATCCACAAACACATGCATGTCAGCAGTAATTTCTTTGATACGACCACCTAAATAGTTGTAACCAAACAAACACGGAATCGCCACAATCAAACCGGCAACGGTTGCGGTTAAAGCACCCGCAATACCTGGCGCAATCGCATTAACGTTAACTTCGCCACTCACCGCAATCGCGGCAAAAGTAATCATTACCCCGATAACGGTACCCAAAAGACCAAGGAACGGTCCGCCGGAAATGGCAATGGTCAATAACACCATCTGCGAATTCAGTTTTTGTAATTCTCTGATGACAACCGCATCCATGGTTGCTCGAACAGCGTTCATGGCCTGGGCTGATAACACCTGATCATTGGAACTTTCCGCTTTTTTCAGGCGCCTATTCATTTCTTCAACACCGACATGATAGATGCGATAAATGGTCGAACCGGTAAAAGCGCCATGTTTGCTGGTAAACGATAACAATAAAGGTGATTCATCAAAATCGTGATCGCCTTCAGCTTCATCGCTATTAAGTTTGTCGATATCTTGTGCTTCTAATTGACTGTAGGCTTGTTCAAATTTTTTGTTTTCGCTATGCACACGATTCAATACGATAGCTTTAACAATCATTACCATCCAACTGACTACAAACATCACTCCTAAAATACCGATAATGACCCAGCCATCGGTGGTGACATTTTTTAACGAACCCATAATCAGGGACTCGCCGCCTTCTTCACTATCCGGGGTACTGTCTTCGCCATAGGCTAATAAGGCTGAGGATACGCCCTGCATTTGCGCGTCAAATTTGATGGCATTGGCATCCAATACCACTTTATAAACCGACAACTGATCCAGAGAACCGACCAATCCACGCGCGCCGGTAGCATCTGCACCCACCGTCATTTCGTCGCTTAACTCACGCGTAGCGACACCTAATGAACCCACTGACACTCCATCGACATATAACACCAAAGTGCTAAAATTTGCCGTTAAGACAAGATGATGCCAAGAACCCAACGCCAAAGGCATCGGTGCTTTAAATTCTTGTTTGGAACCTGAATTAACTTCCACATAGGGCGATTCGCCCCAGATCGATAAAGTAACGCTGCTGCCTGGCCCGGTTCTTTGAAAAACCACGCTATTGGTTTGTGCCTTATCAATTTTGACCCAGGTTGACACTGTCCAGCCGGGATCGGCAGACATTTGAAATGAAGGCGTCGCAGGAATATGAATAATCTGGCTGCCATTAAACACTGCAGCATCGCCGATCAAACCACCCTCAGCGACGGTTGAAGTCGTTACGCCAGGGTTATTGCCATAAGCAGTAACATCCTTAACGCCAGCCGCGCTAAACGGATAGCTTAATACCTGATTAACATCAAAAGCACCTTTAGCATCCTGTCCATCAACAGCTGTGGCATTACCGTAATAAAGCCAGATGGCAGGATCGGCTGCCGTAGCTATATCTGCAGGCAACTTAACCCAAAGCAAAGCCAATTCATTAACGACATCCAGTTTTTCAATATAAAACTTAAGCGGCGTTTCTTCGTCAGCGGCAAGGATACGCATATCCTTGCCCTTATCGGCAAGATCTGCAAAAAAAGTAAAATTACCCGTATGCAAGCGAATTAATGCATAACCGGAAGCAGGCACAGTCAGACCCTCCTGCTTTAGCTTTTGCACGTCTATCGTTATCTTTTTCTTATAGCCCCAATCAGCATTCCACCAGGCAGAGGCCATAGACGGAATTAACATAAGGATCATCAACAAAAAACCACACCGCTTCATAAATTTTCTCAGTAGTATTTCAATTACCAAGATTATCCCAGAGCTACATTACAAGATTATTACGTAAGCATTTATAGCTGTTCAGTTTGTATCATTTAGTTACTACAAAACTTTAATCATCATGATAGGGAACACTGAGGACCAGCTTGGCCAGGATAAATTAAGCCCTCCCAA
>CAIKYI010000231.1 GCA_903831545.1 uncultured Methylobacter sp.
ACATCGTGCCCGGCCTGATCCTGATGGCCGTGATCACTAACTCCTACGGCAATGTGGTGGCCTCGTTCTACAGCTCAAAATTCCAGCGCAACATCGAGGAGATGCTGGTCTCACCGCTACCCAACTATTTGATTATGATCGGATTTATAGGCGGTGGACTGGCGCGCGGCATCGCGGTGGGAGGGGCTGTGACGGTGGTATCGATGTTCTTTGCCACCATCCCGTTGCACAACCTCTGGGTTGCGATCTCCGTGTTGTTGCTGACCAGCACTTTGTTCTCGCTGGGCGGCCTGATTAACGCGATCTATGCGAACAGTTTCGATGACATCACCGTGGTGCCGACCTTCGTGCTCACCCCGCTCACCTATCTAGGCGGCGTGTTCTACACCGTCGCGATGCTGCCGCCGTTCTGGCAATCCGTCTCGCTGGCCAACCCTATCCTGTATATGATCAATGCGTTTCGCTATGGCTTGCTAGGGGTGTCGGATGTCAATCTGGGCGTGGCGTACCTGACCATCATAGGATTTAACGCGGTGCTTTTCTGGTATGCACTGCGACTGCTCAATCGCGGCTATGGCGTGCGCACCTGAAGATCGATATCCTCAACTTTACACGCATGTATTCGATTAATCGCATCCCCGAAACCCGCCCGTTAACCCAATTAATAGTGCATCTTACACGGAACTTGCCACTTTCTTTTACAGAAAAAGTTCTGTCGACTTAAGTTACGCTCACAGCCAGACGAAAGGCCCAATGGACAACCAAACGATTCTGATTGCGGCAGGTACCACGTACCGAGAAGAGGCTGCACCTTTGGCTGTGCTTTTGATTTTACCGTGCCTGAGAATTGCGTATTGTGTCATGTTCGTTTCTTCCTTGTACTCGTATATAAATCCTTGTTTGGGTTGGTTAAGTTTTTTATAAAAGTATCATCAGGATACTTTCTGCGAAAGTCCATCGTCCTGCGGAGCTAAAACCATTAAAGTCAAAAGCTTAAACCCTGTCCAATCAATCTCCTAATTAAAAATAAATCCCCCCTTTTTTGTATCGGCGGACATTCGAAATGTCCCCTTCCTTGGAATTCTTGATGCATTTGCTCATACAGGCATGTTTTTTAAAAATATGGGAGTTATATCCCGTGGATTTATATCCATCATAAACCTTAACATCTAGACTGTTGTCGATGGTGAATGATATGGATAAACAGGCGAAGCATGATTGTTTGATTTTGTTTGGTGATGGATTAAGAAAGCTCCGTGCCAATGCCGGATTTTCCCAAGAAGAGTTAGCGGAAAGAGCAGGAATGGACCGAAGCTATCTGGGGGCAATTGAGCGAGGTGAGCATAACTTGGCTTTAATTAATATTGTGAAGATTGCATGTGCCTTGGACTTAAATCCCCATCAATTACTTGAAGCTCTTGCAATTCAACCTGGAGAATAGTCACATGTTTAAAGATTTGCATAAGAGCTTCGAAAAAAATGAAACTGATTTATATTTGCTTCAACAAAAAGCAGGATTTTCAAGATATATTCTCATCAGATCGCTGCCCAATGATGATTTAAAATCTCTAATACTCTTCGCAAACGGGAAGGCTGCAATTAGTGGGAAATCAGAATATTTATATGAGGAACTATTTAAATCTCATATTAGCGAAGATGAAATTATCGACTATATTCGGAAAGAATATCCCGCTGTTAGAAAGACACGCAAAGAACAAGAGGTGCATTTACCTAAAATTGTAGCAAATTTTGGTGATGTGAAGTGCGGGGTTCGTAATGATAATTTAAACGACACTGCAAAGGAACTTGTTAGAGATAAATCAATAGAAACAAAGCAAGATCTTGAAGAAAAGGTTGATGAACTGCTTGCAGGAACAATTCGTGGTTATATTTTATGGCAGTACTACAATCAAGTGACAAATGACCTAATTGAACACATATTTAATGATCACAAGAATATAATTCCAACCCTAAGAAAAATTAAATATGTTGACTTTATGGTTAAAATTGGTAACGATATAGTTCCTTTTGACCTAAAAATAACACATATTTCTGACGACTATTTTGACCTATTTAAAAAAGGTCTTGCTAGAACAAGAACTGGTGATGATGACTACATAGTAGGTGATGAAAAGTCAGAAATAGAAATAATCAAAGACTATTACAAAAGTGTAAAGAAAGGTCTAAACCTCCAAAATTACGGGGGATTAAGTAAAATTGAGCTAATCAATATTTTAAAAGAAACCGGCCATCAGGATACGCTTAAATTTATTGCTACATTAAAAAATGACCGAGAAAACATGGTCGCAGAGATTGAGAATAACTTAAGATCCGTGGAATGGTGGAATTACAAATATCAAGGTGAAAGGTTATTTAAAAACAATAATCGATTTTTTATATTCCTTGCCTATACAGCATCATTTGAGGATGCGAGACCCCTAAAAGGAAACTTAAGTGAAATTGCAACTAAGGTTAATGCCAGTCTCAATACATTGAAAAATGGGCGATTCAACAAAATAAAGTACTATTACACCAAAGACAAAGGACTTGAGGGGGCTTATGTCGTTAACTCAACCTCAGTAATGGTGACCAATTAAAAGTCGGAAGTACACAACTTTCATCTAGTTGTTTACTCATCAGGTTAGCTTCCTATCCCAGAACCCATTTTCATCTAATATAAAATTATCGGTTAAGACATCAATAAAATTAATTTTTGCAAATATTGCATGTTCAGAAAATAAAACTTTCAATATGTGTACGAATAAATCGTTTGTGCTTCTCTTTTCAATCGCAAACATTTTTTCAAACTCACTGAGCACCAATGCCTTAGTTTCTTGCTCATCAAGAAACTTGAGTATTGGTTTTGTGGCTGGTTTTATCAGCGTTATTAGTAAGTCGCCCTTTATTGTCACTTTCCTATTTAACTGTCGTGGTGCAAATGTTTTTTGTTTTAATAATTCGATATCAAACATTGTGAATCCACACTCCAAACATGCATGCATCAATGCATACCATTCCTCTCCAGATAAAGAGTGAAAAGTAATGCTAAAATATTTGTTCGGTTTTAGTACTCTCCAAATTTCCTTAATACATTTTGTAATGTCTGCCGCATAGTTTTCAGTGTTTTTTGTTCTCAACTTACTGTCACTAATTACCACTTCATTTTCATAATCTACCGTATTATTTAGCCAAGTGTTCCAAATTGTACTTTGCTCAAAGTATGGAACTGTATCGCCATAAGGTGGATCGGTAAAAATATAATCTATTGAATTGTCAGGATACTTAAGATTTTTAGAATCCTGATTATCAATCAAATACCCTCTAGTAAATGAATCAAAGTCAGAGATATTTTCAACCTTTCCTTTTTTTGGAAGACTGTCAATTTTACTATTTTCATTAAAAAAGTCTAATTTTCCGGAAATTATCTTTGATACTCTATTGTTAAAGTAATGGAAAACATTATTCTCAATGAAAGTTTCGCCTATATAGAAACCTGTCATCCATGCTCCAGGCTCCATTTCCCCTCTGCTCTTGATTGGAGGAACGAGTTTCGAGCAATTCGCAAGGTTGGAAGTAAACGCAAGTTTAGCTAAATTCTTAATGTGAATATTATCTATAAGTTCAATCTCTTCAAATAAGGCTATGTGACATACCAAGGCTCTAATTGGAAATAAGTTATCAGTAGTCATGTTATCTAAAGCACTTATTCGTCCATTTCGAATTAAGTCTCTTGAAGGATGATTTTTAATTTTTTCGTCAGCTTCATCTTTAATTAAATTACCTGCTGCATCGGCAGGCATCACGCACTCTATTGCAGTTTTCTGGCAACTACATTTAATTTTCATTTTAAGTGGTATACCAACCTTTGATCTTAAGGTGGATATAACTTTAGCATCGGCACCGCAAAGTGGACATTTCCCGGTATACCACTCAGTTTCGTATTTTTTAGTCTTTTCAAGTAGACTTACTATTACAGCTTCAAATTGCCTTATATTGACCGTGCTGTTTAGTAGTTGTTCTTGAATATATGTAGCAGCGGGATTTAAATCACTTCCTATTGCATTTCTCCCATTGAGATACGCTTCACACACAAACACTCCGTAGCCAGCAAAAGGATCCAACACCACGTCACCTAGTGTTGAATATTTTTCTATTAATTCAAGCAGTTGTTTGGATGGCTTTTTACCCCAATATTTATGCATTTCATATCTTGCCATCTTTTGCTTCATTTAGGTCTGCCTGTGTCTTTCGGGATGTTGATTGGTGCAACTTTGGTTATATCTTGATGCCATTTTAAAAAAGTGTTTATGGGTATTATATCCCGCAGACCGGTAAAAAACAAGGTGAGAAATTTTTATGTCTCAAGTTGCTCGCGATGCAGGGCTGTTCCGCGAAAGTCTCTACAAGGCACTTTCCGGAAAACGCAGCCCCAGCTTCGATACCATTCTGAAAGTCATTGGTGCTCTCGAACTGAAGCTGCATGCTCAAACCAGCCATCCTTGAACAAGTTGCCCAACCCGGCGCTCAACCTCGCTCTCTTCGGTCGCCGGACGTGGCTGGGGCTGAAGAACCGCCATCTGTTTGATCAGTTCCACCAATTTGACCCCTCGGCTGTTGAAGCGCATAAGAAATCCGCTTCCTACCGCTTAGAGGATTTCGAGCACTCGCTCAGGCGGCCTGCCTATCGCCGCTTTGTCGCCCTTGATCACAATCGGACGCTCCAGCAACTTTGGGTTGCCTGAAATGATTTCCAGCCACTGTGCATCAGGCCGATCGTCTTCCGGGGAAATACCGAGTTGGCTTGCGATTTCCTCATTGAACCTGATCAGCTCCTTTGGACCTTTGCCTAACTTTTTCAGCACCTCCTCCAGTTCCACTACGGAAGGCGCCGTATCCAGATAGAGAATGAGTTCCGGTTCAACCCCTGCTTCCTGTAACAGGGTTAAAGTTGCTCTGCTTTTGCTGCATTTTGGGTTGTGAAACATTGAAACGCTCATGTGCATCCCTTTTATTAAGCGAACCTCGCGGCCGATGGCTTTCTAGATTGCGCAGGTAGTTTTTTCACATTGAGAGGCCAGCGACTCAAGATATTGCAGCACAAGAGTGCTTGCCTGTTCCATCTTGCACAGATGTGTGATCGCCTCGGCAAAATCGCTGGCGTAATAGCATTCCACAGCCAGCCGACCGTGTGCGTGCACATCCTTATGAGGAGTCTCTATCGAATTATAGGCAGCCATTTTTGAAAAACACTCCCGGCCGTCCCCTTCGTAATACCATTTCCCAAGCCGGCAACCGGTATGACTCGCAAAATCAGCGCTACCCTTTTCCGAAACGCCCATCAATACCTTGTTGACCTCTCTTTTGTAGATCAGGTGATCCAGTTTGGCTAGTTCGACAAATGTTCTTAATGCCGAGCCGCGTATCGTCTGACGAGCCTGTTCCGAAATCGACTGCATGCCCTGCATCTTCGAATGGGCAAACGTGGCATCGGATTCGTATTTGGCCGACTGCTCCGGGCTCACCTCCGTGCTCAGTTTGGCATTCACCGCCTCATTCTGAATGGAATTAACCAGCGTCGATATCTCAGTGGTAGCCGACGTGGTGCGCTCTGCCAGTTTGCGCACTTCATCGGCGACAACCGCAAAGCCGCGTCCCTGCTCGCCGGCACGGGCCGCTTCAATCGCCGCATTGAGTGCCAAAAGATTGGTCTGACCCGCAATTTCCTTGATCAGATTGACGATACCGCCGATCTGCATGGCCTGCTGATTGAGCACATCAACGGTTCCTGCCACAGCCAGACTCTTGCTGGTCATTTCCTGCACATTGGACACCAACATATTCAGGGACGAGGTATTTTCGCTAGTAGTGACCAGCGCATTGTCTGCGGCAAGGGCTTCGCGTTTCATCGAGGACGCCAGCAGTACCATCGACTTTTGCAAATCCATCATGGACTGACTGAAAGTCACTTCGTTAGCAAACAAACCCAAGTG
>CAIKYI010000232.1 GCA_903831545.1 uncultured Methylobacter sp.
ACTCAGCATGGCTTATTTCGACTATATCTACATGATTTTTGCCTTGCTTGTGGTGTTGCGCCAGATGGTCAGCCCGCCTCAAACGCCGCGCTACGGCGCCCCAATGGAGCATGCGCCATGACTGGGCAGGAGAACCCCGTCCTGGCTGAACGGTTGAGCAAAGTCTCTGATCGGGTTAAGGGCATTCTCATCGTGGTGGTCGCCGCCGACCATAACGATTGGTTCAGGCAACTGGCGCCCCGCGTGTTTGAGCCCCTGACGTTTCATGTGTTGGGGTTTTTCTTGCTTGCCTTTTCGTTTGGGTTTAAATCCTGGCATGGCCAGTTTGTGGCGGATCGGGTGGCCCGTTATCTGGTGCCGTTCTGGTGGACGCTGGCCGCGGCATCGCTCGCTTTTGGCGTGGTTTTTGGGGGTGGAGGCGGGTTTATTGAGCGCGTTATGGGGTTTTTACTGGCCGCGCTTATCGGCAATGCCGATGTGGTGAAGGCGTCATCCGGGTTGTTGATGTTGTGGTTCTTGCCGTGTCTTTTTGGGCTCTCTTGCCTGCTGGCGTTTTACGATTCACGGCTCACCCGCCGGGGGCGCCAGGTGGCCTTGGGTGTGGCCGTTGCCGCGCACGTTTTGTTGCCTATGCTGGCGCGTCCGTGGATGCAATGGTTGCCGTTTGGCTTGGTGGTGGCGGCCGATGTGTTTGCGCTCGGTCTCGTTTGGCGGCAACTGTTGCTGCGGCGCTGGCCCGGCTATGTCGGCCCTGTGGCGCTCCTTGTCTGGGTTGCCTGTTACGGCCTTCTTGTTGGCGCGCGCACGCACATTGAGATCGGCACCCTTGAGATCAGTGCCATGCGCGACCCTTGGGTTTTGGTGCTGAACGATGTGGCGGCCTTGAGCGCCATGATCGCTATTATTTGGTTGGCAGAGCATGCCCGGGTAACGCGCTGGCTAGAGGGTGTTGGAAAAAATTCATTGCTGGTGTATTTGATACACCCTGTTTTTTACGTTTTACTTGCCCGGGTATGGGTGGCTCCCGCCCTGCTCGATCTGGCACCCCTTGTGCTTTTTTTACACGCGTGTGCCACGACGGCCCTTGCGGTGAGTCTGGCTTACGGCGTGTCGCGACTGCTGTCTGCTTCGCCCCTGATCTCTTCCTGGATAACGCCAAGGACGTGGGCGCAATGGCCGCCAGTGCGGCGCATGGGATTGGGTGCGTTGGCTCGAGCCAATCACTATTAAGGTTAAGGGGACTGCGTGAAAAAAATCCTGATGATCGCTTTTCATTTTCCGCCACTCTCGGGCAGTAGCGGCATACAACGCACATTGCGGTTTGTGCAGCATTTACCTGCAATGGGGTGGCAGCCTCTGGTGCTTAGCGCACACCCGTGTGCCTACGAGCAAACCACCGACGATCTGTTAGCCGATGTACCCGCCGGTACGGTGGTGCGTCGGGCCTTTGCTTTGGATACGGCGCGTCACCTGCAATTTGCAGGGCGTTACCTGGGCTGGATGGCGCGGCCTGACCGCTGGATCAGCTGGAAGTTTGCGGCCATTCGCGAGGGCCTCAGGCTCATCAGGGCCTTTAAGCCCGATGTCATCTGGTCAACGTACCCGATCGCCACGGCGCATGTCATTGCGTCGGCCTTGCATCGCAAGACCGGCATCCCCTGGATGGCCGATTTTCGTGATCCCATGGCTCAGGTCGGTTACCCAGCTGACCCGCGCACTTGGCAGCACTATCGGGCCATTGAGGCCGAGGCCGCGGCACGGGCACGGTACTGTGTATTTACAACACCCGGTGCCGCACGCATGTATCAGCAGCGCTATCCGGGCGCAGCGCAGCGCATGGTGGTGTTGGAAAACGGCTATGACGAAGAAAGCTTTGTTTTTGCCACGCAGCAACCTGCGTTGGCGCCTCATCCAGCCAGCGCACCCCAGGCAGTTTTACGACCGCTGGTGATGTTGCACAGCGGCATCGTTTACCCGTCAGAGCGTGACCCCACCCAACTGTTTGAAGCGCTTGGCCGGTTGCAGAAAGAAGGTGCTTTGAGCCCGGCTGACCTGCGCATCCGCTTTCGGGCATCGGTGCATGACGAGTTGCTGCAAGGGTTGGCCAACAAGCATGGGGTGCAGGACTTTATTGAACTGCGCTCTGCTATTCCTTATCGCGAAGCGCTGGCTGAAATGATGTTGGTTGATGCCCTGCTGGTCATGCAGGCCAGCAATTGCAATGCCCAGATTCCGGCCAAAATTTACGAGTACCTGCGCGCTGGCAAACCTATTCTGGGGCTTACCGACCCTGAGGGCGATACGGCGGGCGTGTTGCGTGGGGCGGGTTTGCAAGATTTTGCACGTCTTGATTCGGTCAGTGAAATTGCTGCGGCCTTGGTGCAGTTTGTACAAAGATGTCGCGCCGGGGCGGCGGTTTTTCCGACACCCAAGGCGGTGCAGCAGGCCTCCAGGTTCGGGCGGACACAGGCGTTGGTTGAGTTGCTGGGTGTCGTGACTGCTATTTAGTTGTTTTAAATATTAGTTTATTTATGCTGCCACAAGATATATCTGTAGTCATACCTGCGTATAACGCAGAAAAATTTATTGTTGATGCATTGGATAGCATTAATGGTCAATCGTTTTTTCCGGGTGAGGTGGTCGTTGTAAATGATGGTTCTTCTGATGGCACCTATAGCGTTGTTCAGGAATGGATTTTAATTAATAGACCATCTTATTGCGTTAATTTATATACTCAAAAAAATTGCGGGATATCGGCAACAAGAAATATTGGAATACAACATGCAAAATTCCAATGGATTGCATTTCTTGATGCGGATGATGTCTGGGAGACGACACATCTGTCAGAGTTGATTTCTGCGATTAATTCATATCCACATGCGATTGCGGCATACGGTGCCGGCCGACTTCTTGTGAATGGCATGGTTGGTGATCAAAGGTATGATGATTTTTGGGATAATCCATCGGAAATGTATGGAAAAAGAATTGGCGAAACCAGAATTTTAAAAATCGATAATTCAATTATCAAGAGGATAATTTATGGTAATTTTATTAAGACGTCCAGCTTGATTTTTTAGAAATTAGCGGCTATTGACGTCGGTCTTTTTAATGAGGAGCTTGGAACAGGAGAGGATCGTGAGTTTTTATTAAGATTAATTAAAGCCGGTGAATTTGTCTATTCGCCATTGGCAATTACCCAGTATCGCTGGCATGATGACAATGCCACGCAGGCTAAAAATGCCAAGCGCAATGTGGAAAGTGGTTTGCGGGTTTTAAGGTTGATTAAGCATAGCTCGTATATAAAAATGAGTAGTGAAGAGTGTCGTGCCTGTGATCGGGTTTTAATTGGCTCAATTCGTGAATACCTTTATATATGTTCCATTAAAAACTTTGAGTCGTATGTTGATGGGCTTAAATTTATAAAGAGTCTGTTTGGATTTTGGAGTGCATTGGTGTCTTTGAATCTGAAGCATATTGTCAGATCAATTATTTTATAAGTGTGTGTATAAATGTCAATTCTGGTTTGTATTCAAAAGGATTGGGATTTCCCTGATGTAAGGCAACAGTCTCCATTCTCGGGTTCTGTGTGGAATGATGTCCATTTTACTTTTGAGCCGGTTGAAGAGTGCGATCTTTTTATTGCTTTAAATCCGCCTAATAAGGACATAAAAGTTCGCTGCCCACCGGGTAATAAATGGCTTTTTACGGGTGAATCACCGATAGAACAATACAGATGGCATCAGGATTCATTTAAATACTTTGATAAAGTATTTACTTTTTGGGATGACTCTGTAGCAAAAAATATTATTCATGATCAGACATCGTTGCCATGGCATATTGGTCGTTCTTATGATGAACTGATTGCGTTATCTTACGAAGATGCGCTGCCGTATAAGAGGAATGCGGTGTCTTGGGTGACCAGTAATGCGTCACATAAAGAGGGACATAAATTAAGAATGGGTTTTAAAGATTATTTGCTTGAAGAGAATTTCAAGTTTGATCTGTTTGGCAGGGGTTTTAATCCGATAGGTGATAAGTTTGATGGTATATTTCCGTATAAATATAGCATTGCCATTGAAAATCATTGTTGCAACGATTATTGGACAGAGAAAATAGCGGA
>CAIKYI010000233.1 GCA_903831545.1 uncultured Methylobacter sp.
CGCGATGATATTTATGCCTTTGCTTGTGTGATATACGAAATACTGACCGGCAAACAATTTTACAAACAAAAGATTCACAAAGCCGCGCCTATCCCCGGGTTAAATAATCGGCAAATGGAAATTTTAAACAAATCGCTGGCTTTTGAAAGAGACCTGCGTACCGGCAGTATCAATGAATTATTGGAAAAACTGCGCCCCGTTAAAACTCCCTGGGTAAAATATATCAGCATCAGCGGCGGCGTATTGGTCATTATCGGACTGGTACTATGGCAGCTATTGGCAACGGTTCCCGAACCAAAAAGTCCGGCCGAAGCCCAGGCTTTGCAGCCAACGCCTGATGTAACAGCGCCAATCGCCCAGATTGCAACGCCTGCTCCGCAGGTCACACCCACTCAAGTCCAACCTCAGGCTATCCAACAACCCGAACCCGTCGTTCCCACGCCCGAACCAACGCCAGTTAAACAGGAACTCGATTATGTTTCAGCAAGTCCAGATGGCATTGTGCAGTTACAAACATCAAAACCCGACTATAAAAATGGCGAGCCTTTTCAGTTAAGCTTTACCCTGGCTCAGCCAAGCTATGTTCGAGTTATTGATCGTGATACCAGGGGCGCTCTAACAACGTTACGCCCTAATCCACGTCAGCCGGATAAGTTACTACCGGCCGACAAAGAACAAATATTCCCGCCTAACGGTGTTGAAGCGCCTGTAGAAGGCCCTTCCGGGGACAGCACAGTCACCATCGTAACGAGCACACAACCCTTCTCAAAATCATTAAAATTGCTTAATGCTGATGGCAGTGTTTCAGATCAAGTGCAAAACGGCGCTTATTCCTGGACTCAAATCCGCTATACCTTGCACCGATAAAAATTCTAAGGTGGCTCATGTGGAAAACGAATCCACCGTCAATTGAAGTGATAACTAAACGTAAGACATGAGAAAAATAGCCACCAAAGTGTTAAAACAAATAAACAAGGCCAATGCCAGAAAAGTTATTGATCTCACTGAGTATCGACAACAAAAAAAAGCAACAGAAGACCTGTTCAATCAAATAATCACGACAGAAACAGCCATTAGAACGGGACATGATCCCTTACATGCTATTTATATTCATACCCAAAACTTACTATCGATACTCGTAGAAGCCTTACAAGCTATTCCCGAACCTGCCTTAAGTCGTTTGTTCAATACCGTTGAAGCGGCTGATGATGCCTATGTTCCAAGTAATCCTCCCATGAGCCCCCTGACGAAAAGTTATTTTAATTGCTGGCTATTGTTTGATATTACAACTGGATTAAACAAAGAATCTCTCACGACAATTATCATCGATCTGGCAAATCAGTTGGGTTTACACAAAGACATGCTAGAAGTCATGCAGACGATGCAAAACTCTCGAATGGGCATTTATGAATTTATGGGACGAAAAGGTAACAAAATTTTATTAAGAGAGCTAACAGGCAATGCGGTCATTCCCTGTATCTGCCCTGCGGGTTACCAGGGAAAACAGCAAGGTGAACTGTGGTTTGTAAGAATTCTACCGCCTGTCTTAGCGCCATTTGATTACAGTGTAATCTTCACTACACCCTATGTGCTTAACCCCGACAAGAATAGCTGGGAAGCGTATCTTAACCGCACAATTAGTGATAAGAAAACCAAGACAACGGCAAATTCTCTGGAAAATTTAATGAAACAGGGCTTGTCCTATAATTATTGGAATGAATATATCTTTCAGGCCTATTCTAATCACAAACCTGACGTTATTTATCTTCAAGGTTTGCCTGATGTCAGTTCATCCAGACCTCATCACACCGATGTGCCCAAGTTTGCATCACTATTACCGGATACCCATTTATCATGAGCAACTAGCTTTAACCGGCCGCCAATGAACACTATATTACCTATGGGAATGCTTTTTTTGCCAATTACCTTATCACGTCATCTCACCAGACTCATTAAAATTAATCTCCCTCACTTCATCATCTTCACTTATTTGGGCGCGCTTTAGAACTCCATTATCGTAATACTGATATTGATGTTCGGATTCAACTTCGCCATACACTATCTTTTGGCACAACAGCATTCTGTCCTGGGCATCAAAACGACTGCGGAAATACGTGTTTCGGTTATTCAAGCTTGCTTCCGATATTTCATTCACCAGCTTTAAAGGAAGTTTAATACCGCTGTAACTTACAAAATAACGAAATTCGCTCTGATGTTCTTGACTCATAAGGTTTACGCTTTAAGAAAATAAATGGGTAGAGAGTATCTCTATGATTTGATCCAGGGCCATGTTTTCATTTTCACCAACAATATTATGCTGGGTAATGGGATATTTCAGGTCTATACCATAACGACCTGCATTTTGACCAAAAGTGTAAATATAAGCTGAAATAGTGGGGTCGTTAACTGTGCATAATTCGATGGCCTTAAAATGTTGTTCCTGATTGTTTAACGCCAGGGTATTTTCGCCATAACGATGCACCAACTCCAGTAACAGGAGTTTAAGGGGAATATCTTTATTAATTGCCCAAACATTCATACCGGCATACAAAGTTAAATTTTCCTTACCACAACAGGACGAGCGTAATAAGTCAGTAGAAACAGACTTTGCGCCTTATTGATTAAGCACAGCGACGCCAAAAAACCCACTACGGCGCTGCCGGCTATCCATAAATCCTTGTTCGGTGCATTGTCCAACAGTAACCAGTCGGCAATACCCGCTCCACCAAATAAAGCGATCAATGGCACCAGATACAATAACAAAGACGCCCGAAGCAGCAGCATTTCATCAATGGCAACCATGACTTCATCACCGGTTTTTACTTGGATGTCGCTATCAACCGGTACTGCTTTTTTTTTAAGCACACTACTGATGGCATTGGTTGTACAGGAGGCTTTTTGTTGGCAACCTCCACAGGCACTATTTTGTCCGCTTTCGACCCAGACTTGATGATTTTCAATCTTGACCACTATCGCTAATTCTTCAATCATCACAAGCTCCGTTCATTCGCCAAGGGCAAGGTGTTTTTCCGTAAAACAAATGTTGCCATCAATCTCTTCAAGACGTAGCGCTTGCAAACGTTGGCCATAACAAACCGGGCTTTGACATTCGCCAGTCTTGGGATCAAAGATAAAACCGTGCATGGAACAACGCAGATATTTTCCGGTTTCATCAAAGATTGCATCCTGCTCGCAGTTTAAAGGTCTGTGCATATGCATACAATGATTGATGTACGCATAGGCAATGCCTTCAAAAATAAAGATGATGGCCGAAACAGGCTTTTTTTTAAAACTGATTTCCCGGGTTAAATAGCTGGTTTCCAGAAGTTCCTGACGGGTACAAACAAGCTTTATATTGTCATTTGCCATAGCAATTCCTTAACGTTTTACAGACTACTTTGTAATTTTAAAACCCTTGCAACCCTGTTTTCGTTGTCGCGCGTTAGCGACTTTCTCCGGTTTTAGGGTTTGATAAACCCGATAACCAGGCACGCTGGCAGGTGCGCTTGGCTCGCTCCTGCATCAGTTCACGTATTTTCGGCGTAGCTTTAGCCAGAGACAGGGTTTCTGCTTTTTGTATGCTCTTGCACAACAACAAATGAAAACCGATTTCCGATTTAACGACTGAACTGATTTGGCCAGGTTTTAATTTGAACAACACCGCATCCAATTCGGGATAAAGCGTTCCGCGTGACACCGTCCCCAAAACGCCGCCTTGCAATGCCGTAGGGCACTCGGAATGTCTTAAAGCCAGATCGGCAAATTTGTGCGGTTTTTTTTGCAGTTTTTGGACCAGCTCCCGGGCACGTATTAATGCCATGTCATGCGTATTCTCAGGATAGTCAGGGTTAATACTGATAAAAATATGGCTCACTTCACGCCGCTCAGGGATGTGGAACTGTTCGGCATGAAGGTGGTAATAAAGGGCACAATCGACATCGCTAATGACCGGCGCAGCGCTGGAAATAAGCTCCAGAACGTTATTAACCTTACATTCACGATACAACGAAGCTTCCAGGCTGACTTTGTTAAGCTGGTTTTTTTCCAGATCACTTAAAAAAATAGCCTCATCATCATAACGGTCGCGTATTTCCTGAAAAGCATCCTGCAATTCCTGCTCGGTAATAATCACGTTGGCCGCTTCAGGCGCATTCAACACCTTGTTCTCAATCATGAATTCATTAAATGCCTGAGTTTTTGCCTGGCTTAACTCAGCCTCTGCCAATTCGTGAGGCGGTTTTTTAAATAAATTTAAAGCGGCTTTTAGTATATTGTAAGTTTCCAATTGAGCCGAGTTATCAATTCTAGTCATGGCAAACCTCTGCTTCATTTTCCCGTAAGGCATAGGTATCTAAACAACGCGTCATCCCGGCATGGATTGCCGAGATCCAGATGCCATGGAGGGCAAACCTTAGTATTTACATTACTTTTGGTCGTCATAAATACACATTTAGTCATGTTTTTTACATCCATGTAGCCTGGATTCGCTTCGCGCTCACGAGTCAGGCCAACCCTCGCTTTGCTCTCCCTGCCGGAATAACGTCGATTTTTACTTATGTAGATACCTTTCCCCGTAAGGACTACTGGAAACAACTCATTAAGCATGCTAATGGTGCGGTTAACCGACATACCAGACTTAACCAGTACCACATTCAAGCGTTCAGCGTTCATGTTTTTATATCACCCAAAGCAACGAACGCCGTTTGTGGTTCGCCCATCGAGAAAACCTTGAATACTTTTTCTGTTTGCGCGTCAGACTCGACAAAATCCTGATAGGCCCGCATTAATAATTTGCTGTAAATGGCTCGCTTGGCGGGCTCATTCTCTGGCATGTCATCAGCCGCTTTTTGCAAGTAATCATGAAAACGTTGCAGAATATGCAAGCGATTAACATGTACTACGCTAGGCTCATAATAAAGCTGAAAATACTGTAAAAAGTCTTCAGCAGATTCCAACTCTTCCATTTCTTCTTCAAAACTCATTGCTATGCTCCGGAAATTAAAGTGGTCCGACTGAGGAGACATCCTGCGTTAAAAGATAGATGGTCAAAATTACAAAAGCCGCTAAGGCCAAATTGGCCAGTAAGGACTGATTTTTCTCATTGAACATAGTCTTGCTCCGTTATTGGTTTTTGAGGATTTTCGCTTTTTCGTTTAATAACCAGTTCCAGAAGACCTTTGGCGCCAATCCGGTCCTGGCTGTCCAGTCCCACTAATTTCTCAAAAATAGCCTGACTTAAATCCAGATTTTCCAGACGCATATTCAAAAAACCGACCGCTTTCAAGGTAAACAAATACATCCTGACTTTGGTTAACAAGTCTGCCGAAGCTTCTGTTATATGACTGGCTTGCAGATCACGCCAATCTTCCGGAAATGAAATCGTCGGCCTGATAACGACCAGGGCTTTACTGGTTGCGCTTAAGGCCTCTTCCAATCGATGCTGGTAGTAATAAAAACGATTTAGCGCCACCAATACGTTTAACGATTCAGGCGCAATAAAATACGCTTGCAGTAAAGGCAGTTCAGCCTCGCCATTTGCGTAATTATCTGCGGCTCTATCTATCAACTCTTTAACGCCGACAATATCGGCTTGTTCAAAATATAAACCTTGTGCTTCAAAATCCAACAGATCCA
>CAIKYI010000234.1 GCA_903831545.1 uncultured Methylobacter sp.
AAGGAAAAAGACGGCAAAGGCTACGTCATCGAAGTCAATGACAATCCCAACATCGACAGCGGCATCGAGGATAAATATCTGGGTGATGAACTGTATCGACTGATTATGAAAGAGTTACTGCGGCGCATGGAAAATCGGAGTAAAGGCATATTAACGTTGTAAAACTTAAAATATCACTCACTGGAATAGCTAGATGACTTTGCTTGATTACGCACCCAACTTTAATCACTCACTGGAATAGCTAGATGACTTTGCTTGATTACGCACCCAACTTTATAGACTGCCGCGCCGTCTGCTAAGATATGTTTTTTTACCGATGCCCTGCAATTCATTACACCTGATTAAGTGAGGCGTACTGAATACTAAAAGCAAGATCAATCTAACCCTATTTAAACCATGTCAAACCCAAGTAAACCCGTTCAAATCATAGCCATTGCGCCCATGCTGGACTGGACTGACAAACATTGCCGGTATTTTCATCGGCTGATTTCTGAACACGCGTTTTTATATACCGAAATGGTCACCACCGGCGCCCTAATCCACGCTGACCATCACCGTTTTTTGCAATTTAATGCCGCAGAACATCCTGTTGCCTTTCAGTTGGGAGGCAGCAATCCTCGCGAATTAGCCTACTGCGCAAAGATGGTAGAAGATTATGGCTATGACGAAGTGAATTTAAATGTCGGCTGCCCTAGCGATCGAGTTCAAAATGGTCGTTTTGGCGCCTGCCTGATGGCGGAACCCGAGTTGGTTGCTGAATGCGTCTCCGCCATGCAACGGGCGGTTTCAATTCCGGTCACGGTCAAATCAAGAATCGGAATTGATGACAGGGATTCTTATCAGGAGTTAGTCCATTTTATTTCCACTGTTGCCGATGCCGGATGCGAAACTTTTATCATTCATGCCAGAAAAGCCTGGCTAAGCGGTTTATCACCCAAGCAAAATCGCGATATTCCACCGTTGCGCTACGACGTGGTTTATCAAATAAAACAGGACTTCCCGCAACTCAAAATCATCCTGAATGGCGGCATTACCAGCCTCGACCAGGCTGAAGAGGTTTTGCAACAGGTTGATGGCGTCATGATAGGTCGGGAAGCTTATCACAACCCCTATCTTCTGGCAGACGTGGACAGACGCTTTTATGGCAGCACCAAACAACCCCACTCACGAGACCAAATTTTTCAAGTGTTAATACCTTATATTGAGCAACAGCTTGACCAAGGCATACGTTTAAACAGTATTACGCGGCATATTTTGGGTCTTTTTCATGGCGAACCTGGAGCCAGGGGGTGGCGCCGGCATCTGAGCGAGAATGTCTGCAAACCGGGCGCAAACATTAAAGTGCTGTTAGAAGCATTGGCAAAAACATATCCAAATGAGCAACTGCATGAACATGGAACGGATGCTCAAAGTACGCGCCTTTAGAAGGCTGTAAGAGCGAGCGGATTTAAACGGATTTTAAAATCCCAGTCTGTATTGCCTTTTTTAATCCATGTCATCGGTGTTCCATTGTTTTATTCCTTTATAAGCTTACTTTCTTCCAAAGCCAACGCCTGTAAGTGTATCTGTTGACGAAGTGCTGAAGCTTTAATATTAAGGGCTCTATGTGTATACTGACCGGCTATTTATATAACCAGGAAAGAAATAATGGAAGAGCATTTTGCCAAGATTATCGAAGCAGTCGGTGAAGATTTAAATCGCGAAGGTTTGATCGATACGCCAAAACGCGCGGCCAAGGCTTTCAAGTTTTTAAACAACGGCTACGAAAAAACGCTGGATGAAGTGCTTAATGGCGCCATATTTACCGCAGACACTGAAGATATGGTAATTGTAAAAGACATCGAACTCTACTCTTTGTGTGAACATCATTTACTGCCCTTTATCGGCAAATGTCATGTCGGTTATTTGCCTCAAGGTAAAGTCATGGGCTTGTCCAAAGTGGCTCGCGTTATCGATATGTACGCTCGTCGCCTGCAAATTCAGGAAGTGCTTACCAAACAAATCGCCGATGCAATTGAAAAGGCAACCGGCGCCAGAGGTGTCGCAGTGGTCATTGAAGCCAAACATTTATGCATGATGATGCGCGGCGTTGAAAAACAAAACTCAGTAATGACCACATCAGTAATGACCGGCATTTTTCGTAAAGAGATCAGTACCCGCTCAGAGTTTTTAAATCTGATCAACAGATAAATCCAGGTAAACAACACAATTACTCGTAGTGAGCGGAGTCGAACACATGTCACATAAAAAAACCGGTGTCCTGCTGGCAAATCTGGGTTCGCCCGCAGCGCCGACAGTCTCGGCAGTCAGGCGTTTTCTTAAGGAATTCCTGTGGGATCCACGCGTGGTTAATCTGCCTCGCCCCTTATGGTGGATAATTTTACATTTTATTGTGTTGCCTTTTCGCCCCCAAAAATCGCTAAAAGCCTATAAAAAAATATGGCATGAAAAAGGGTCACCGTTAATTTATCTGACCCGCCAGTTAAGTGAAAAAGTTGCCGACAAGTTAAAGGACAAAGGCATTACCACCCGGCATGTGATGCGTTACGGGGAGCCCTCCATAGCCAAACAGTTGCAAGCCTTTAAAAAGGAAGGCATTGAAAATGTAATTATCCTTCCGTTATATCCTCAATATTCTTCGACCACTACGGCATCAATCTATGATGACATGGTCAAAAAGCTTAATCAGTGGCGACATCTGCCCGACATTCACTTTATCAGCGATTATCACCAGGATACTCACTACATTGCTGCTGTTGCCGAAGCCATCAACCGACACTGGCAGGAACATGGTAAAAATGAGTTATTGTTGATGTCTTTTCATGGTTTGCCCGAACAATTAACCAAATGGGGCGATCCTTATTTTCATCAATGTCATAAAACCGGGGCGTTGCTTGCCGAAAAACTGGGCCTTGATGAAAAGCAGTGGCTGCTGGTCTTTCAATCCCGTTTTGGCAAAGCCGAATGGCTGAAACCTTATTGCGTGAACACGCTGGAAGAACTGCCAGCCAAGGGCATAAAAAAAATTGATGTTGTGTGTCCGGGGTTTGCAGTGGACTGTCTGGAAACGCTGGAAGAAATAGCCATGGAAAATAAATCTATTTTTATGGAATCGGGCGGTGAGGATTATCGCTATATCGCTGCACTAAACGATTCGGAAATCCATGTTGATGCTATAGTTAGTCTGCTTGAACAACATTTTTAGTGAGTTCAAGTCAAACTCAAACACCGGCACCAACTCTCAAAACATTAATATGTAAACAGCTTGACTCAACACCAAGACACAAAGGACAAACCTTACAGCTTGTTTTTATGGGAGTACCTCGTGTTCTGGTGGGGAAATATTTAAAGTTGATAACCTTCGCGGGCTAATTAAATGAGTACAACACTATTGCAATGCTGGCAGGATAGCTTGCCAGCCATTAAATCCAGCAAAACGCTTGCTACCGATAGTGGCGTGCTTGATGAACGTTCCTTCAACACCATTGAAGTTGACGAACTGTTCAATGCCGCCAATCATGCCGAAACCATTGCAGGTCAAGCGGTGCTGTTTCGTTCTTTAAGCCAGCCGCTGGACAGCCTGGAACAGATTCACGAAAAACAGCAGGCCATTGAAGAACTGCAAAGCAATCAATTACTTAAAGATAAGCTTGAAGATCTGGTGCAACACGCTGCCGCCAATGAAAAAAACTTTTATTTACTGTTGTTCGGCGAATTTCTGGGCTCCATGGGCACCGCTAAAACAGACTATGAAATTGAAGGTTACGGCTACCTGCAATACAAACGCGGCATCCGCCTGATGCTTGAACTTGTCTCACAAGTTCAAGCCATAGAATCACCTCAAAGCTCCTATTTAAAAGCCCTTATCGATAAAATAAAAGCTTTTGCCCAATCTCGTCCCTGTTCGCTCATGGAAGGACCTGTTTACATTACTGAAGGGGGGATTCAGTGCAAGGAACAAAGACGAGGCTCTTTTTCGCCCGCGATCATTTTCAAACCCCGGTTCTTCAAACCCTTGCTGATTTCATTGTTCTTCGGCATCGTCTGGGCACTGGCGCATTTCTTTCCAACTGATATGTTTCAAGTTTCAGTTGCGGCGATCCCGACAGCGATTATCTTTTTTGTGCCTTTTTTACTGATTTACTTTCCGATAGTGGGCGGCTTTGATCGTGACAGCTGCATTATTCCACTAAGAAACGAATTTAAACATTCCCCGGCCGTTGCTGAAACACTGGATGCCCTGGGGCAGCTAGATGAATTACTGTCATTTATTAAATTTGCCGAGGCTTTTGGCGGAAGCAAAGTATTGCCTACCTTGATTGAGGCGCCACATCACCAAATCAATCTAGAAGACGCCAGAAACCCGGTTTTAGGTAAACAAAATCCCGATTATGTTGGCAATGATTTTGTCCTGGACGAGGACAAACTGGTATTGGTAACCGGTCCCAACAGTGGCGGTAAAACCGCTTTTTGCAAAACCATTACTCAAATTCAACTTCTGGCCCAAATTGGCTGCTATGTTCCTGCTAAATCAGCCGTACTCAGCGTCGCCGACCGGATTTTTTATCAGGCACCGGATATCAGTCATCTGGATGACGGCGAAGGCAGATTTGGCACCGAATTAAAAAGAACCAAAGATATCTTTTTAGCCTCAACCCCTAAAAGCCTGGTGGTGCTGGATGAATTATCCGAAGGTACAACCTTTGAAGAAAAAATGGAATCATCGTCGAATGTGCTTAACGGTTTTTATCGAAAAGGTAACAGCACCATTTTAATCACCCACAATCATCAACTGGTTGATCATTTTGTCGCACAACGCATCGGCTTACCCAGACAAGTCGAGTTTGCCAATGACGCACCAACCTATAAACTGGTTGCCGGTATTTCACGCGTCAGCCATGCCGATCGGGTCGCTAAAAAAATCGGTTTTTCCAAAGACGATATAGACAATTATCTGGCAGGTTCACAATGAAAATAGGCACCGCATTATCGAACAGCGCAACCAAAGCCCTACTTTTGGGCAGTGGCGAACTGGGCAAGGAAGTCGCTATTGCCCTGCAACGCTTCGGCGTGGAAGTCATAGCCGCAGACCGTTATGCCAATGCTCCGGCGCATCAAGTGGCGCATCGCAGTCATGTGCTTGATATGACCGATACCATCGCTGTAAAAAACCTGATCGCCCTGGAAAAACCCGATTTTATCATCCCGGAAATTGAAGCCATTGCAACGCAGGCGTTACTTGAAATTGAAGCGGAAGGTCAGTGCACAGTGGTGCCAAACGCCAGAGCCATTCAACTGACCATGAACCGGGAAGGCATCAGAAACCTGGCCGCCGAACAGCTTGAAATTCCCACCTCAAAATATGCGTTCGCACAGAGTTTTGCTGAATTGCTTGCGGCGGTTGATGATGGCATCGGTTATCCCTGCTTTATCAAACCGACCATGTCTTCCTCCGGCAAGGGTCAATCGATGGTTAAAAGTGCCGATCAACTTGAGGCGGCCTGGGATTACGCCAAATCCAGCGGCCGGGTCGATACCGGCAAAGTCATCGTTGAAGCAAAAATCGACTTTGATTTTGAAATCACCTTATTAACAGTTCGCTCCAAAGATGAACTCGGCGAAATCAAAACCCATTTTTGCGCACCCATAGGCCATGTGCAGGAAAACGGTGATTACCGCGAAAGCTGGCAACCGCAAGCCATGAGTCCCGCAGCTTTAAAAGCATCACAGGATATTGCGTTTAAAATCACCAACGAAATAGGTGGACTGGGCTTGTTTGGGGTCGAACTTTTTGTCAATGGCGATGAGGTCTGGTTTAGCGAAGTCAGTCCCAGACCGCATGATACCGGCATGGTCACCATGGTTACCCAGAAACAAACCGAATTTGACTTGCACGCCAGGGCAATTTTAGGCTTGCCAGTCCACACCTGCCATCACAGCACCGGAGCCAGCGCCGTTATTTTGGGTGGCATTAATGCAAAAGGTGTTGTTTATGAAGGCCTGGAAAAAGCGCTAACCGTGCCGACCAGCGAAATCAGATTATTTGGCAAGCCTGAAGCGTTTGTAAACAGACGCATGGGCGTTGCACTGGCAACCGCAGATACGGTCGATGAAGCCCGAACCCGTGCGCTTAAGGCAGCCAGCATGATTGTTGTTAAAGCATGAAAAAATAGTATGCTTCAATGAATGACTTTAATTGCTGTTTCAAAACCTGATAAATAGGCACAAAGATGATTAGAATTGCCGTTATTTTGTCCAGTTTACTTGTCACCAACGAGGTGTTGGCCGACATCTATAAATTCGTCGATAATGACGGTCGCGTCTACTATACCGACAAGCCAACCAATAGCTCCTACAAACGTATCATACGCACCCGGGCGCTAAATTATTCAGCTGCCCTGCCCTTTATGGGCACGAACAAAAAGAAATTCGCCGACCTTATTACTGACGCTGCCAACCGGCATCAGGTTGACCCAAAATTGTTACACGCGGTGATTCAGGCCGAGTCGGCTTATAATGCAACGGCAATATCCTCAGCCGGAGCCGTGGGTTTAATGCAGTTAATGCCTGACACCGCAAGACGCTATGGCGTTGTTGACCGAAATAGCCCCGATCAAAACATTGACGGCGGCACCCGATATTTGAAAGACCTGCTCAGACTGTTTGATTCAAACCTGAACCTGGTCGTTGCCGCCTATAACGCCGGAGAAAATGCCGTCATCAGGCACAACAACTCCATTCCACCTTATCCTGAAACCCAGAATTATGTCAAAACAGTACTGGCTCTTTATAACAGGAATAGTGTGAACTAAGCCCAAATTCATTTATGGTAATCACCACCGCCCACATCGCGACTAAGTCCTTGCTTATTGACTGATAAATCGTTCGATCAACATCGCTTGGTTAAATAAATACTTATAAAACCAATCTTAACCAAGAGTTAATCACCATGAATCACATTGCCTTAAAAATGCTGATGGGCGATAAAGGCAAATATTTCGGTATTGTTATGGGTCTAACTTTCGCCTCGTTAATTATGACCCAGCAACCGGCAATATTTTTAGGCTTGATGTCGCGATCCTACAGTTTTATCTCCGATGTCGGACTGCCTGATATTTGGGTAATGGATTCAAAAGTACAGTTCATTGATGACATCAAACCTTTGCAGGACACCGAACTTTATCGGGTACGTGGTATTTCCGGTGTGGAATGGGCGATGCCCATGTATAAAGGACTTTTAAAAGCGCGACTGACCGATGGCACTTTTCAAACCTGCAATGTCGTCGGTCTTGATGATGCCACTTTAATTGGTGGCCCACCGCTCATGCTGGAAGGAAAGCTTGAAGACTTACGCCGCAGTGATGGCGTTATCGTTGATATAGACGGTGCGCGAGACTAGTTGGGCAAGCCCTCCTCCATTGCCGGCGGCCAACCCATGCCACTTAAAGTAGGCGACAGTCTGGAGTTAAATGATCACCGCGCCATTATTGTCGGCATCGCCAAGGTTACGCGCACCTTTCAATCCCAACCGGTGGTTTATACCACCTATTCCCGTGCCAAAAGCTACGCGCCCAGAGAACGCAAGCTGTTGTCTTTTGTCTTGGTTAAAGCCAAACAAGGCCAGAACCCGGCCGAATTAACCCGCCGCATTCGCGCCAATACCGGTTTGGCGGCTTATACCCAGGCGGAATTTATGACCCTGACTTATGAATACTTTATGCACAACACCGGCATACCGATTAATTTCGGTATTTCGGTGTTGCTGGGGTTTATAGTCGGTGCCGCGATTGCCGGCCAGACTTTTTACAATTTCACGCTGGAAAACCTGCGCCAATTCGGCGTTCTAAAAGCCATGGGCACCAGCAACTGGACCTTGTTGCGCATGATTTTGTTGCAGGCAGTTTTGGTCGGCAGCACCGGTTATGGCTTAGGCGTAGGTTTGACAGCCTTATTTGGCTATTTAATGCGATATTCGATTTTGGCATTTAAATTCCCCTGGCAACTGCTGCTGTTCAGTGGTGCCGGCGTTAGTTTGATTTGTGTTTTTGCAGCACTCATCAGTATCTTTAAAGTCATTCGCCTGGAACCGGCGATTGTGTTTAAAGGCTAAGGCATGACCAACTCAAACTTGGCGGTACGCTGCCAAAATGTGCTTAAGGTTTACGATACCGGCGGGCAAAAAGTAACGGCCCTGAATGGTGTCAATCTGGATATTGCCATGGGCGAACTGATGATGCTGGTAGGCCCGTCAGGTTGCGGCAAAACCACGTTGATTTCTGTAATCGCCGGCATTCTGGATCAGGATAGCGGTTGTTGCGAGGTACTCGGTGAAGATCTGTTAAACATGAGCAACCAGAAAAATCTGGCGTTCCGGGCGCAGAACATCGGTTTTGTTTTTCAGGCATTTAATCTGTTACCTTCACTTAACGCTGCGGAAAACGTCTCGGTACCGCTACTCATCAACGGCATAAAACGCGCAGAGGCCGAACGTAAAGCAATCGCCGTGCTGGAGCAAGTCGGACTGGGTAACCGGGTCAACGCGTTACCTTCGGAGCTTTCCGGCGGACAGCAACAACGTGTCGCCATTGCCCGTGCGTTGATACATGGTCCAAGACTGATTGTTTGCGATGAACCGACCAGTTCACTCGACCATGAAACCGGCCGTAATGTGATGAGCCTGCTTAAGGAAGTGGCTTTACACCAGGACCGAACTTTGGTCATCGTCACCCATGATGCCCGGATTTTTAAATTCGCCGATCGCATAGCAAAAATGGATGACGGCCATATTGTTGAGGTCAATAAAATAGCCGTATCTCAAAACCAAAACCACAACCCCGAGCTGATATGAAAATCAAATACCTACTTCCAATACTCGCAGTTGCCGGATTCGTTTTTGCTACTTATACGGTTATCAAAGGTAACAAACCTATACCGGTCGCTCCGGCTGTTGCCGAACCTGCTTCTGCACCCTTTAAATTATTTATTGCCGGTTCAGGGATCATCGAACCCAAAAGCCGTAACATCGCCATTGGCACGCCATTGCCAGGTATCGTCAAGACCTTGTCCGTTAA
>CAIKYI010000235.1 GCA_903831545.1 uncultured Methylobacter sp.
ATGTATTTTGGCCAAAAACTAGCAATTTTCAAAATTTAATTGGTCGAAGCAGCAAATAATATACTTAAAGAACCAGGACATGGACTTATGCCCAAGCCTGGTTTTTTTCGTCGCCTAGCTGTCATTCTTTATGATTTTCTGCTGTTAGTCGCGGTTTTATTTTTCGCGACCGCAATTGCGCTTCCCTTTAATTCAGGTGAGGCGTTCACCGGTCAGCATTTTTTTTTCCCCGCGTATTTACTGCTGGTCAGCTATTTCTTTTATGGCTGGTTTTGGACTCATGGAGGACAAACTCTGGGTTTGCGTGCATGGAAGATTAGCGTTCGCTCGCTGGATACAAAACCCGTCAGCTGGAAACAGGCATCCATCCGTTTTATGGTCGCCCTGCTTTCTTGGGCAACTTGCGGACTTGGCTTTATATGGATAATTTTTGATAAAAATCAGTATAGTTGGCACGATCACGCATCCAAAACAGCGTTGTTTTTTGACGGCAAGAAATAATCAACTATTGCAAAACTCTTCCAAACAATAACATGTGATGCCATCATGAATTGGTTTACCAAGCTTTTCTCCAAAGAACAGAACAAGACTCCACCGAAAATTAAACCAACCATCACTGCTGACCTATCAAATTATCTGCCTGCCTGCTCTGAACCTTCCGACACCAACACCAATAAACTCTCCCTTAAAACACTAAAAAAACTGGCGCCACTTCGAGACATGGACGATGCCTATGTTGAGCAACTGGCTCATACCAGACTAAGCTATGCTTCAGGAGCAGTGATTTTCAGACGGAGCCAAAAAACCAATTCGGTTTATTACCTTCTGAAAGGGAGCGTTGAACTTCAGCCAGATAGCGATAACAACTACCTCTTATCAGATGAATCATCACTAGCCAAACTGCCACTTAATAGCGGTAAAGTTTGTGGCGCAACGGCCTGCGCTTCAACAGACGTCACTATTCTGGCTATTTCCGGCGATTTTATCGGACGTTGGACAAGCAAAAGCCGCCAACAGCCGACTTCCGTTGAACTCATTGACATTGAATTACCAGAGCAAATTGCCGGCAATGATTTTTTTACCAGCTTTTCAGAGGCTTATCGAAAAAACCAACTAAGCCTGCCCTCCTTGCCCCATGTCGCCCTAAAACTAAAAGAAGCACTGGAAAAAGATTTGGGCATCACTGAGGCAGTCAAAATTATCGAGATAGATGTCGCTATCGCCGCCAAACTGATTCAGCTTGCCAACAGTCCGCTCTACTCGCCCATTTCACCGATTACCAACTGCCATGCCGCGGTTACCCGCCTGGGCTTGGATCAAACCCGAAAACTGGTCATGGGTCTCAGTCTGAAACAATTGTTTCATTGCCAAAATCCACAACTGATGGAAAAAATGCAAGCCTTGTGGAAAGATAGCCTCTATATATCCAGCTTAAGTTTTGTACTTGCCCAGGAAAGTGGCACAATCAATCCGGAAGATGCTTTGTTAGCCGGTTTGATTGCTGACATAGGTGCCATACCGATATTGCATTTTGCCGAACAGCATCCAACGCAATACCCAAGTCTCTCGGTATTGGACTCGGCTATCCCTTTTTTAAGTCCTTCAGTTGGCTCCTTGGTACTTCATACTTTAGGCTTTACTCCTGAATTAGCCGGCATCCCCAAATATGCTGAAGACTGGTTCTACGAAAGTGATAGTGATAGCTTAAATCTGGTCGATATAGTTATACTCGCCAAATTGCACAGTTATTTTGGCACCCACAGGGCCAAGGAAATACCCTACATGAACTCCATACCCGCTTACACCAAACTTAAAAACAACAAACTAACCCCTGACTTTTCTTTGGACATACTACACAAAGCAAATCAACGCATCACTGCCGCCATGAATTTTCTTTCCTGATACCACTTATGAACTCACCTTTATTTACCAACACCGCATTACCTATATTTTCCCAAATAAAGCCGGAACACATTGTCCCGGCAATTAGCCAATTATTGGATGATGCCTGCACGTCAGTCGAAGAACATCTTGCCGCCACACAAAATTACACCTGGAAAAACCTGGTTGAGCCCTTGGAAGATATTGACGATAAGCTTAATAAAACCTGGTCTCCAATCAGCCACATGAATTCCGTGGTCAACAGCGATGAACTACGGGACGCTTACAATGCCTGCCTGCCCAAGCTCAGCGCCTACTCCACTGAAATGGGGCAAAATGAAAACCTGTTTAAGGCTTATCGCTTCATCGCCGACAATGAAGAATTTGCGACCCTGGACATTGCCCAACAAAAAATCATTCACAACAGCTTAAGAGACTTCAAATTATCGGGTATCGACCTCGATAATGAAAAAAAACAGCGGTATAAAGACATCAGCCAGCAATTATCCAGCCTTGCCAGTAACTATGAAGAAAATCTGCTGGACGCTACCAATGCATGGAACAAGCTCCTCAGGGACGAAGAGGATCTGGCGGGGTTACCTGAGTCGGCAATGGCTCAGGCCAAACAGGCTGCCGAAAGTCAAAATGAAAATGGCTGGATGATCACGCTACAATTTCCTTCTTATATTTCGGTCATGACGTACGCAGATAACCGGGAGTTGCGTCGTGAGCACTATGAAGCATACTCAACTCGCGCCTCCGAATTAGGCCCGCATGCCGGAAAGTGGGACAACAGTGAAATTATGGAAAATATCCTGGCCTTACGCCATGAAAAATCGCGCGTGCTGGGCTTTGAAAATTATGCCGAACTGTCCCTGGCTACCAAAATGGCCGACAAACCGGATGACGTTACTGATTTTCTGGAGGATCTAGCGGATAAATCCTGGCGAAATGCGCGCAAGGATCTTGCAGAATTACGTGAATTTGCTCAGCAATTCTTCGGCATTGAAGACCTGCAAGCCTGGGATATGACTTATATTTCCGAGAAAATGCGCCAGCATTTTTATCAATTGTCTCAAGAAGAAGTTAAAGCCTATTTCCCGATTACTCGCGTTCTGCCTGGGCTTTTTGCAATCGTAGAAAAACTGTACGGCCTGAAAATAAGTGAAATTTCTGACTTCGACAGCTGGCATCCCGATGTACGTCTTTTCCAGATCCACGACAAATCAAGTCAGTTGCGCGGCAAGTTTTACCTGGATCTTTATGCACGGGCAAAAAAACGCGGCGGCGCCTGGATGGATGATTGCGTGGGGCGTAAAAAATCAGGCCATACCATTCAAACTCCGGTTGCCTATCTGACTTGCAACTTTACCCCGGCAACGGCAAATGAACCAGCCTTACTGACCCATGACGATGTTACCACCCTGTTCCATGAGTTTGGGCACGGCCTGCACCACATGCTCACCCAAGTTGATTATCTGGGTGTTTCCGGCATTAACGGTGTTGAGTGGGATGCCGTTGAACTGCCCAGTCAATTCATGGAAAACTGGTGTTGGGAACAAGAAGCCCTGACGCTGATTTCAGGTCATTATCAAACCCACGAACCCTTACCGGAAAGTCTGTTTAATAAAATGCTGGCCGCTAAAAACTTTCAGGCCGGCATGATTATGGTCAGACAACTGGAATTTAGTTTATTCGACTTTAGAATTCACCGGGATTACACCCCGGAAAAAGGCGGGCGAATTTATGAAATTCTGGGGCAAGTCAGAGATCAGGTAGCCGTCGTTCAACCACCAAAATTTAACCGCTTTGCCCATAGTTTTTCACATATTTTTGCAGGAGGCTATGCAGCCGGTTATTACAGCTACAAATGGGCTGAAGTGTTATCCAGCGACGCTTTTTCGCTATTTGAAGAAAAAGGCATATTTGACCAGGACACCGGCAACGCTTTTTTAACCAATATCCTTGAACAAGGTGGCAGTCAAAATGCGATGGAGCTGTTTATCAAATTCCGGGGACGCAAGCCCACTATTGATGCCTTACTTAGACATAACGGCATCGCAGCATGATCTACAAAGACCTGCGCGACTTTATTAAACAGCTCGAATTACAAGGGGAGCTAAAGCGCATTACCGTTGAGGTCGATCCTTATCTGGAAATGACCGAAATTTGTGACCGCACCTTAAAGCAGGGTGGACCGGCATTGCTGTTTGAAAATCCCAAAGGCGCAAATATTCCGGTGCTAGCCAATCTTTTTGGAACGCCGCGCCGGGTCGCGATGGGCATGGGCGCCGAATCCGTGAGCGAATTACGCGGCATTGGCCAATTGCTGGCTTATTTAAAAGAACCTGAGCCACCCAAAGGCCTGAAAGATGCGTGGGAAAAGTTTCCGGTGTTCAAACAAGTGTTAAATATGGCACCAAAACTGGTTTCATCTCCGCCTTGTCAGGAACTGGTTCGGGTTGGTGATGAAATTGATTTAAGCGTTTATCCCATTCAAACCTGCTGGCCAGAAGACGCCGGCCCTTTAATTACCTGGCCTTTGGTAATTACCAAGGGCCCCAATAAAAGCCGGCAAAATTTGGGCATTTATCGAATGCAAGTCATTGCCAAAAATAAAGTCATCATGCGCTGGCTGGCGCATCGTGGCGGCGCATTGGATTTTAAGGAATTCCAAAAAGCCCATCCAGGTCAGCCCTTCCCTGTTTCTGTAGCCTTGGGCGCCGACCCTGCAACTATACTGGCGGCCGTTACGCCAGTACCGGACTCACTGTCCGAGTATGCGTTTGCCGGTTTATTGCGCGGCAGCAAAACGGAAGTTGCCAAATCCTTGCTTAATGATCTGCAAGTACCGGCTAACGCTGAAATTGTCCTGGAAGGCTTTATCTATCCCGATGAGTTCGCTCCGGAAGGCCCTTATGGCGATCACACCGGCTATTACAATGAAGTCGCCGACTTTCCGGTGTTCACTATCGAAACCATCACCCAACGACAGGCACCTATCTATCACAGCACCTACACCGGCAGACCACCCGACGAACCCGCTATCCTGGGCGTTGCGTTAAATGAGGTATTCATTCCTATTTTGCAAAAACAATTTCCGGAAATTGTCGATTTTTATCTGCCGCCGGAAGGTTGCTCATACCGCATGGCCGTTATCAGTATGACCAAACAATATCCCGGTCATGCCAAACGCGTAATGCTGGGCACCTGGTCATTTCTTCGGCAATTCATGTACACCAAGTTTGTGATCGTCGTCGATGAAGATGTCGATGTCCGCAACTGGCAGGATGTTATCTGGGCCATGACCACACGTATGGATCCAGCCAGAGATTTGACCATACTGGAAAACACACCGATAGATTACCTTGATTTTGCTTCGCCAGTGTCAGGTTTGGGTTCTAAAGTAGGCTTTGATGCCACCAATAAATGGCCGGGGGAAACCAATCGGGAATGGGGCAGAACTATCGTTATGTCGCCCGAAGTGGTCAAAAAGGTAGACGAGATGTGGGACTCATTGTTTTAAAAAGACTTCCAAAATACCGGGACAACGAGTAAGACTTGCGCTTACTCTGTCCCGTTTTGGTCTTTCCTAAAACGCTAAAACTAAGTTTTTATCCGGCTTGTTGTTTACGTCTCAAACCTGCCATCCCCGCAAGGACTGAGCCAAACAACCATACTGCCCCAGGAACTGGAACAGCTGTAACTTGCGACACCAGACCTGTAAAAGTAACAGCGGCACCTTTAGTTAAGGTAAAAGTCAGTAACGCTACCATATTCTCACAAGCTACCGCGCAATCTAATGAACCGGTTGCACTAATGAGAGAAGACGTTGTTGTTCCGCTAACAGATTGAAACAACGTTCCAATATCAACATTTTTGGAAATAGAGTCGCCATTGCTATATAAATCGTAGGATTGCAACATTAATCCGGAGCCAAGTGGTTTCACTGTTGCACTACCTCCGACAGGGGCCGTTAGACTTATAGTCATTTCAGCATGGGAAATGATAAGCCCGGTCAAATTAGGTAATAATGGTGTTTCAAAACTGACCGCATAAGATTTTGTAACGTCACTGTTATTAATCGCAGTAAAATTAAAATTCAATTCCGGATCGGCATCATAAGCGGCATTATTTATGGAAAAACCGGCGTTATCAGGCGTGATATATTGTTGCTTACCAATAGCTTTGTTTAATGTCATAACGGGCGTTGCTGTTAAAGCAAGCCAATTTAAATCTCCAAAATTGAATTTTTCACCACTAAAATTACCCAATTCATCACCAATATGAACAGAAATAATCGGGGTACTAATTGAACTGGCCTGAACTGAGCCCGCTATGGCTATAAGTCCAACAGCTATCATTGCCAGGCATAAAGGTTTAATTTTCATATGATTTACCAATTTTTGTTAACGTTAATCTGAAAACTACAGTTGACTCACGAAAAGTACGAAATAAATCAAGATATTCTATCGATTTATCTATCCACCTTTAGGCGATGGGCTACAGCTTTCTACCTATTTGAAAAATATCATTTTGTTTGTGATCAAAATATTTTCCCGCGGTTAATCCGCGACGAAAATTTTCTTAATCATTCAAATCTAAATCCCACAACAATTTGGCCTGATCATTATTATATGTCATACACATTACATTTTCGTTACAGTTTGACGTCATGTATTACATTTGTATGCCAGTATTTACAACAAAAACTGATTCTCCTGACACCTCAACGCGCAGCTGGAACAAAAAACCATCACCGGACTTTTTCTCTGGGCAACACATCTACGGCTGACTCTATACGTTTGATAAAGGTATTGCTATACTGACCTTAAATGTACAAATCTAATGTCAGAAATTAAAACACGCTCGCTACCCGTCATTATTAAAATCAGGATCTTCAGCTATACCCCGACAAGACATAACTTGTTGCAATATATCTGAAATTTATCTCCGCCCACTGGAGCTAATGAACGAGGATCTTTAATTGGATAACTTTGCACAAAATTGGCTGACCATTCAATGCACACTCATTAAAAAGTGTTGCTGTGCTTTATTAGTGATGAAAGAGCCGGAAAGCAAGCTGTTAAAACCCTTGGCACAATGGCCACCCGATAATAAGGAGGAGACAGCTCAGCTGTTACCGATTGCTCAATTGGCGCTACAAAGAATGGCTAACACCATTACCCCGAGTATTTTGGAATCCGACAGGCAAGCCTTTGATTACCTTGCCTCGCCAATATTTATAGGCAATCATTTTGTCGGCGTTATTGCAGTAAAAACAACACATCAGCCAGAATCCACTCAGCAACACATCTTTACCATTCTGGATCAGGGAAAAAAATGGCTGGAACTATCAAAAAAAGAACCTCCAACCTTTTACGCTTCAGTCGTGCACCTGATGGCCGCCTGCTTTGAACAAGACAACTATCAACAATCATTAATAGCGCTAATAGCTGAACTCACC
>CAIKYI010000236.1 GCA_903831545.1 uncultured Methylobacter sp.
AACACCTCATACTCTTGAATAATAATTGGCCAATCAAATTCATTATTAGCTCTGAGCTTCCCCGATTCGCCCAACTTTATTCTTAGCTCTGAATTTAATGTAAGAAGCTCGATTTTTTCAGCCAAAATATTTTGATTAACAACGGTAGCCATACTGGCTCTACCAATATACATATCATAACTATCCAACCCAGAAGCATAGCGAACTGCCAAGTCTTTACCAGACCCTATAGGCGGTAAAGTTACAGGAATACGATAACCATCAATACCGTCTCGAACGGTATCTTTGTAGCCATCCCAATCAGAAACTATTACAGGAATGCCAGCAGCCATGGCTTCAAGAGGCGTTAAACCGAATGTCTCTTGAATGTTATCGGAAAGAGAAACGAAAACGTCTGAAGCTTTCCATGCTTGCATATAATTTGTTTCATTTTGCCCATCAATCCATATAAATCTTACCGAAGGAGCCAGTAATTTCTGCGCCTCCTGGAAGCTATTCTGGATTGCCAAATTGGGGAACACCCCAGCCTCCAAACAAACTAGATTTTTCCCAGTGCTCAAAGCAACTTTCTCAATAGCTTGATAGAAAGCTACTGGATTTGCTTTGGCATGAAAAGTCAATCTGCCCGCAAATAGAAATACGACCTCATCATTCCTTAAAACCAATGCATCACGCGCCAATTTAATTTGATGAGATGTTCTGTTAAAAGATGGTGCATTAATCCCTAGCGGGATCACTGGCAGTTGGATATTGTTAAACTTCGTTGCGCCGTAGTACTCTTTCATCCAAGCTTGGAGATCGGCTTGAAGTTTTTTTACTACTGAGAGTGCTGCATTTGAGGTGCAAATTAAGGCATCCCAACTTTGGAATGGGGATAAAACAAGACCCGCAACACCATCCATGGCCCTGTCAGACGAGAGCGTGTGTGTTACACCAAACAAACTATAAGAGGAAGGATTTAATGCATTCCTAGCAAAGGCTAAATCTTCTGGAGGTAGGGCAGGATAATAAATCGCACCTACCTTTTGCAACGTTGATCCCGCAGGATATTCGTGCCAAGTTAATTTACCCTTAAAGCCATCCTTCTTCAGATGTGCCAACATAGCACCGGCTGTTTCAGCGCCAGGCCCAAAACCATGTAATTCTTTTTCGGGGCAAGTTCTTACTAAACCGTTAATAAAGGCTTTCCCCGCACTTTGCCGACCCATGATTTTTTTATCGGTCGAATATGCATCACCGGCATAATAAATTGCAAAGTTCATATTGATTATTTTATTTTTTAGTTAAATTAATTAATTTCACTATCAATTAAAAAAATTAGAGTTGATTTAAGCACCTTCCAACAGAGAGCAGCCAAGATCAACCATACTCAATCAGGGGAAAAGTTAAATATTTTTGGTATTATATGATATCAATAGGATAAGATTGTTATCTTAATAAAAAATTCTCTGGATGATTCAATTATTGAGAGCAATCAAGATGAATATCTAGCGAGCTTAATTTTATTCAACAGGTTAGTTTTATATTCTAAATAATTAGCAACTGCTTAACTTTAAGTTACAAGTCAAAATGGACGATGTATGCAAACTACCCCCCACCTCAGTCAGCAGTAATTAACGTCGTTTACACAAAATACGGGGCACCCTCGGTTTTGGACTTACTATCATGAACGGCCCAACTTGGCGTTGGGTGGCATGACCCCAAGGCAAAAGTTAGCCTTGACAGCCTAGTTTCTACTTTTAGTTGCAATTAATTATGGGAGGGTACATTTGCATATGCACATTCACTTAATAACCTTCGGCGATGGAACCAATGGCAATAAGGATGCTGCAACAAGGCTATCCTTGCAAGCAACTGACTTAGCTTGGTTTAGTTCTGTCAAAAATATAACGCAGAAACTCTTTCTAATCTTGATCCTGAATGGCACTCTAGGCATATTGGCTATATAAAAAACAATGTGAGAGGCTATGGGTACTGGATCTGGAAACCAAAGTTTGGTTGGTGCTAGCAATTTAGGCATTTTAAGTTTAAGCAGTAGTGGTGAGGTGACGCAAAGCGCGGTCATTGGCGCGACTAGTGCATTATTTAGCGGTGCTGGTAGATTCACTTTAACTCAAGCCAATAACATAGCAACGATTGCGTCTAGTGGCATAGGCTCTATGAGCTTGACCAATAGCACGAATCTTATCGTTGGCACTGTAGGGGCATC
>CAIKYI010000237.1 GCA_903831545.1 uncultured Methylobacter sp.
CATTAGCTGGATTCTGATGGAAAAACAGAGAATACACAACTGCGACAATATGTCACATATTATCTTGGCCTGTTTGTTGATATTATTAACCAACTTTTAAAGATCCACTGGATCCCATAGCTGAAAAGTTGCGTAGTACCCTTCCTAAAATATATTCCAAGGCGGTTTTTTTAAACCGCCTTTTTTTTATTCTTCATCTTCATAATCTACACCAAGTCCGCCTAGTCCACAGTAGCCCATAGGGTTTTTGGCTAAATATTGCTGATGCATATCCTCAGCGTAATAAAATTCGCCTGCAGGCATAATTTCTGTGGTTATCTGTTTATTGATACCTGCTTTAATCAACTGCTGCTGGTAATGGAGTTTTGACTTTAAAGCCGTATCGGATTGTTGTTGGCTCAGGGTATAAATCCCAGATCGGTATTGCGTGCCAGAGTCATTACCTTGCGCCATACCTTGGGTAGGATTATGGGACGCCCAAAAAAGCTTTAGCAAATCAAGATATGAAACAATCGCCGGGTCGTAAATAACATAGACAACTTCATTATGACCGGTTAGACCCGTACACAGCTCATCATAAGTGGGATTGGGTGTATAGCCGCCGCTATAACCGACAGCTGTGCTGAAAATGCCGTTACATTGCCAGAATTTACGCTCTGCTCCCCAGAAACACCCTAGCCCAAACAGTGCTTGTTCCATGGTTTCAGGGAATGGCGGAACCATTGGGTTTCCCGTTACAAAATGCTGCTTTGCTACAAGCATTGGGGTCTTACGCCCAACTAAAGCTTCGTTAATAGTAGGTAGAGTCAATTTTTTAGATGAAAAAATCATGGCCTGTGGTATTTTTATAAAACTGAGTGGAGGGGAATGCATCACACTGATGCCATAAACAGATCAATAACATTTAACTGGAAATACATGATAGAGCAAGATTTATTACGCCGTTTTTTATTTGAGGAATTGGGCGTTCGAGGGGAATGGGTCAAATTAACGAGTAGCTGGCAAGCGGCAAAAGCTCATCAGCATGGTTCCGAAAACGTCCAGCAACAGTTGGGACAGGCTTTGGCGGCCGTGGTCATGTTATCGGCTACCGTTAAGTTTAAAGGTTCGATGATTCTTCAGGCTCAGGGTGATGGTGATATTAAAACACTGGTGGCACAAGCAACGGACCAGAAAAAAATAAGAGGACTGGTAAGAGGCAAGGAAAATGTTACCGGGGACTCTTTGGAATCAATGTTTGGCCAAGGGCGACTGGTGTTAACTATAGAATCAGAAAACGGTTCACCCTATCAGGGAATCGTGCCTTTGCAGGGTAGTAATTTGGCAGCCGTGCTGGAAACTTATTTTCAGCAATCTGAGCAGCTTAAAACTCGCTTGTGGCTGTTTGCCAATGAAACCCACGCAGTTGGTTTGTTATTGCAAGAACTCCCCGCGCAGGAAAATTTTGAGGCGGATTGGGAGCATATCGAGATACTGGCCAACACCGTAACTGAGCAGGAACTGTTCGAGCTGGATTGCGAACAATTGTTGTATCGTTTGTTCAATCAGGAGAAGGTCAGGTTATTTGACCCGGAGCCTGTTGAATATAACTGTGGCTGTTCTCGTTCAGGCATTGAGAAAATGTTATTTGCAATGGGGCAAACTGAACTTGAGACTATTTTGGAAGAGCGCGATATTATTGAAGTCAATTGCGAGTTTTGTAACGAACACTATCGTTTTGACAAGGTTGATGTGGCAAACATCCTGACTCAAAAAAATATTGATCATGACTCTGTAACACGGCATTGAAGAAATTTATGCAAAACCGAATAATCAAGCGTTGCCTGCAAATTATTTTTTTCCTGGTGCTGACAAGCTCTTTGTCAGGTTGTATGTACTGGGTTCGTGCTTATCAAGTTTACCTGCAGATGGACGAATTTGATCGTAATTTTTCAGTTGTGGCAAATGACGAGTTTACCTTGCAGTTTAAGAACCCAATACTTTTCAGCAAGGACTTTGTGTCGCTATCCCGGCTTTATGCCAGTCAGGATGATCTAACGGCAGATGGCAGACGTTGGCGCTACTGGTTTAGAAAGGTTGACGGCAATAATAAATTGCTTGAGCCAGAGGTTAAGTTTTATTCGGATTTGAATTTTAATAAAGAAAGTCGGTTGATAGCCTGGTCATTTTCATCGTTATTTTTGGCGATTGCCCCGCCAAAGTTTTTGGAGGTTTCTTTGCGCTCTATTGGCGGCGGCGAAATAGATAAAGAGAAACAACAGCTAAAGGCTAATACGGCCTTTTTGGAAAAAATTTCTGATGCGTTGCCAAAAAAACCAGCCGTTCTGGCGCAGTTGGGTGAACCTTTTGAAATTAAAGATGAGCCGGAGCAAGAAGTATATATTTATCGATTTCTTCTGGAAACCCATCATATTGATCCGGGTTATGAGGATCGCGCTTTAAATGAAGTTAAGATCACCTTTGATAAAAAAACCCAGGATTTGATTAAAATGGCCGGGAGTTTTGCCGGACTTAAGGTTTCCATTAATTACCGTAAGTTCCAGGACGAAGCGCCTGAGTTATCCAGTCGATAAATTTAAAAAATACTTAGATTGTTATTTTCTGTTTACTTTTGCGTGTGGGAGAATAAGGTACGGGTCCGGAAAATGATTTTTTACCGAAGACTGGATAATAAAAAGGGCTTAGACGAAACTGTCTAAGCCCTTTTTATATTTCGCTGGCTGAGTTGTTAAGCCAGTCACAACGTTATAAATTACAGCTTATCAGCGTTTTTATCCAGATACTCCGCAACACCTGCAGGGTTTGCATTCATGCCTGAATCACCTTTTTGCCAGCCGGCTGGGCAAACTTCACCATGTTCTTCATGAAATTGCAGCGCATCAATCATACGCAGCAACTCATCCATATCACGGCCTAAAGGCAGATCGTTAACAACTTGGTGACGGACTTTGCCTGCGCGGTCAATCAGGAAAGTACCACGGTAAGCTACAGCAGGAACATCAGCTTCAACGTCATAATCTTTGCAAATTGAGTGAGAAATATCTGCAGCCATAGTATAACGAACTGGACCAATACCGCCTTTGTTGACGGGGGTATTACGCCATGCGTTATGAGTAAAATGTGAGTCTATAGATACGGCAATGACTTCAACATTGCGACTTTTAAACGCATCCATGCGGTGATCTAAAGCGATCAGCTCACTTGGACAAACAAAGGTAAAGTCTAGCGGATAGAAAAATACTACGGCATATTTACCGCTAGTTGCTTCAGAAAAGCTAAATGAATCAACTATTTGACCGTCACCTAAAACAGCGGGGACTGTAAAATCAGGTGCTTGTTTACCGACTAATACGCTCATTGATTATCTCCAATAATATAGTTAAAAA
>CAIKYI010000238.1 GCA_903831545.1 uncultured Methylobacter sp.
CTGGAAGAAGCCCCCGACGCGCTTATCAAGGGCTTACTGGCTTCAGAAGACCGGGATTTTTATCAGCATATTGGCATTTCATTTAAGGGTATTGCCAGGGCAATGTGGATGAATGTGCTTGCCGGTCACATGGTGCAAGGTGGCAGCACTATTACCCAGCAGTTGGTGAAGAATTTTTATTTGACGTCTGAACGAAGTCTGTCACGTAAAGTAAAAGAAGCTTTTATGGCGCTGATTCTTGAATATCGTTACAGTAAAGACGAGATTCTGGAAGCTTATTTAAACGAAATTTATCTGGGCCAGGATGGCGCCAGTGCGGTGCATGGTTTTGGTTTGGCCAGTGAATTTTATTTTGGCAGTTCATTAAAAGATCTGCCTTTGGAACATCTGGCCTCTTTGATTGCCTTGGTTCGCGGTCCATCCGAGTATGACCCCAGGCGCTATGCCGAGCGCTCTTTACAACGACGCAATCTGGTGCTGGATGAAATGGAAGCGGAAGGTTACATCACTAAAGCACAGGCAACCGCCGCAAGAGCCAAGCCCTTAAATGTGATTGCCAATACCCATCGCTCTACCAATCGTTACCCTGGCTTCCTCGATCTGGTCAAACGCCAATTAAGACAGGATTATAAAGAAGAGGATTTAACGTCACAGGGTTTGAGGATTTTTACCACTTTAGATACGCGGGTTCAGGATACGCTCGAAGAGTCATTGACCAAAAAACTTGACCAGCTTGAAAAATTACCTAAAGCCAACGAGCTGGAAGCCGCCGCTATCGTGACGCGACGGGACAGTGGTGAAATTGCGGCACTGATGAGCGGTCGGGAAGTTTCCGGTTCCGGTTTTAATCGAGCACTTGATGCGGTAAGACCGATAGGTTCTTTGATAAAGCCGATCGTTTATTTGACTGCTTTGGAATATCCCGACAAATATACGATTACTACGCCGGTCAGTGACACTTCTATTTTGGTCAAAGGTTCAAACGGCAATGACTGGAGTCCTAAAAACTATGATCACGCCGAGCATGGTACGGTGGCTTTTCACACGGCCTTGGCGCACTCGTATAATTTGGCAACGGTTCGAATTGGTATGGATATTGGTGTTGCCAGAATTGCCAAGACTTTGCGAAGCATGGGTATCACCCGGCCGATTGAGTTGTTCCCGTCCTTTTTGTTGGGCGCTGCACAATTAACCCCGATGGAAGTTACTCAAATCTACCAGACGCTGGCTGGAGATGGTTTTGCGACGCCGTTAAAAGGCATCAGAGCCGTTGTTGCTGCAGATGGCTCACGTCTGCAAAGTTATCCGTTTACGGTCAGGCAGGTGCTTGATCCGGCCGTTACTTATGTTGTCAACACTATATTGCAGGAAGTGATGCATGAGGGCACCGGGCGTTCGGCGTATGCTTCTTTTCCGGAGAACTATGGATTGGTTGGAAAAACCGGTACGACCAATGATGCAAAAGACAGCTGGTTTGCCGGATATACGGGTGATTATTTATCCGTGGTATGGATAGGTCGGGATGATAACAAACCGGCCGGGTTAACGGGGGCAACGGGTGCTTTACAAGTCTGGACTTCGTTAATGAAGCAGATTTCAATCCAGCCTGTGACCTTGATTCCCCCTGACAACATCAAGACGTATTGGGTAGATCCTGCCAACGGTCTGTTGGCCAATGAAAATTGTTCTGGAGCAAAACAGTATCCTTTCATTGCCAACTCGGGACCGGAAGAATCCTCGCCCTGTGTTGATTCCCCCGTTAATCGGGTTGAAACGTTTATTAACGAATTATTGCCAAATAACTAATTAAAGGTATTTATGAGTAAAATTACAATATGCGCCGGTTTGATGGCGATGATGCTGTTTAATGCTTCGGGTCATGCAGAAGAGAAACCTGTTCAGCAATTGAAAGCGTTTTTAAAAAACACCAAATCACTGACCGCGGATTTTAAACAGGTTTTGATTAATGAAGCGGGTAATCCGACTCAAACCAGTTATGGCGCTTTTTACCTGCAAAAGCCCGGCAAATTTCGCTGGGATTATGTCAAACCTTTTCAGCAACAGATTGTTTCTACGTCAGGTAAAGTCTGGTTTTATGATACGGATCTGGAACAGGTTACCGTTAAAAAACTGGATGAATCCGTTGGCTCAACACCGGCATTGCTTTTAAGCGGTGATATTTCACTGGAAGACAATTTCACCATGGAGCATCAAGGCGTTGATGGTGACTTGATGTGGATTAAGCTGTTGCCCAAGAATCAGGAAAGCAGTTTCAAGTATGTGCTGATCGGTTTGGATAAAGACTCGCTGGGTGGCATGGAGTTGAGTGATAATTTTGGTCAGCTCACCCGTATTTATTTTTCCAATGTTATTTTAAACCCACCGTTAAAACAGACTTTGTTTGAGTTTAAAGCGCCGAAGGGCGTAGATGTTTTTTCGGATTGACTACAGCCAAAGGATGAAAGATAAACGGCAACTAGTCTTTCTTTTTTCGCTTTTCATTTGTTTTTATGCTTTTTGATGACTTGACCAAGCCTCTGGCTGACAGGATGCGGCCTATAGCCTTGGCTGATTATCTCGGTCAACAGCATATTCTTAAACCCGGAAAGCCGCTCTATGAAGCGATTGCTTCGGGGCGCTTGCATTCGATGATTTTCTGGGGGCCGCCGGGCACCGGTAAAACCACTCTGGCTCGAATTATCGCGCAACATTCCGATGCCGAGTTCATGCCAATTTCGGCGGTATTATCCGGCGTCAAGGAAATCAGGGCAGCGGTTGCTGAGGCTAAAAAAATCCAGCAGGAACAACTAAGGCGCACCATTTTATTTGTTGATGAGGTGCATCGTTTTAACAAGTCGCAACAGGATGCTTTTCTTCCCCATGTTGAAGATGGCACAGTGTATTTTGTCGGCGCGACTACCGAAAATCCCTCTTTTGCCTTGAATAATGCGTTATTGTCACGAGCCAGGGTTTATGTGCTTAACGCCTTAACAGCCGATGATTTGCTGGCTGTGATAGATAATGCGTTAACCGACAAGGTGCGCGGTTTGGGGGCTTTGGCTATTGAAATGGCTGATGATATCAAGCAGCAGTTTGCCCAGGCTGCAGACGGTGATGCGCGAAGACTGCTTAATTTATTGGAGATTGCCGTAGAACTGGCTTCAGCCAAAGGTGGGCAGGTGATCAATGAAATGATTGCCAGGGAAGTGCTTTCCGGAGGCGTGCGGCGTTTTGACAATCAGGGCGAAGAGTTTTATAACCAGATTTCGGCGTTGCATAAATCAGTGCGAGGTAGCTCCCCTGATGCGTCTTTATACTGGTTATGCCGAATGTTTGATGGTGGCTGTGATCTTTCGTATCTGGCCCGGAGGATCGTCAGAATGGCTTCTGAAGATATTGGCAATGCCGATCCAAGAGCTTTGCAGATTTGTATTAACGCCTGGGAAGCCCAAGAGCGTTTGGGTAGCCCTGAAGGCGAACTGGCGCTGGCGCAAGCCGTTGTTTATTTGGCTTGCGCGCCAAAAAGCAATGCGGTTTACATGGCTTACAAGGCGGCTATGGCTGATGCCAGGCAAAGTGGCAGTTTGGGGGTGCCGGTGCATTTAAGGAATGCGCCGACCAAACTCATGAAAACGCTGGATTACGGCAAGGAATATCGCTATGCCCATGATGAACCTGAAGCCTACGCTGCGGGGGAAAACTATTTTCCTGAGTCATTGGCAGGTCGGAGTTATTACCAGCCGGTAGAGCGTGGCCTGGAAATCAAGATTAAGGAAAAACTAAAACATTTGAAAGTCTTGGACAAGAAGGCGAGATAAGAGCAGTTGTGTAAGTGTGTTGCAGTACAGGGTTGGATATTGCTATCTTTTATCCTTCCGGATTGCCCAAAAATACGATCTGTGGCGAAGGAAAAAAACCCCTCGCCACATTTTTAATGTTATTTTTTTATAAAGTAATAATAACCGCCTGATTTACCTTTTAGCGTCATATTCTTGTCGTCTTTATCAACGACTGAAAAAATGTCAAATCGACTGTTACCCAAGAGTGCAATTTTTAATTTTCCGTCTTCTATCTCGTAATTGACGGGTGGTTGGTCGTAGTACTTGCCTTCGCGTGGAATATGCAGAATGGTTACTTTGCCATTTTTGAAAACCCAGGTATCTTCACGTATCACTGCATTTTTATCCCCCAGAGAGTTTTTGCTGGATTCAAGCTTCCAGGTCCCTTCAACTTCAGTTTTGGATTCCAGAGTGATGTCTGCAAAAGCGACGCCGGTAAATACAGATGAAATTAACAATATTGCTGCCAGATTGATTTTTTTTATTTTTTTCATAGTCAATTTTTCCTTGAGTTAAATAATGGGCTCATGATTCTACACAAAGGCTGCGGGAAATTAAGGCGTTTTATTTTGCGAATCGAGTCAGGATATGGCTATAAATAACAACCCGAAATTCATTTTCCGGGGTGAATAACCAATAAGCTGACGTGCATTCACCTTGGCAGCAATTAGCAAATCGTGAAGTAATACCAAGTCGCCATCAGATTAAGCCAGAAAGCACTGTTCAAAATCTCGATATCGCCGCCGATTATGCGCCGGAAAGGTTGAAACCTATAGTGCTTTGTTTAAGATTTGCCTTAAAGCATTTTTTTAGTGAAGATTTGGCAGGCTTAAAATTAAAACAAGGCATGCTGAGAGAGTATGACTTTGTTGTGAATTGAAGTATTAGTTGTGACTAACGCCGCAGCTTTCACGAATGTTTAAAAAAATCAGTCTGTCTTAAGCTTTTAAATCTGTGATTATCAGCTTAATCAGTATCATCCGTGCTCCATTGATTAATTACAGCTTGTTATATTTTAAAGACGCAATGCCCAGATTAGCCAGTTCATCGGCGCGGTCGTTATGTTTATCGCCCGAATGGCCTTTTACCCAAATCCATTCGATATCGTGCCGTTGAATGGCGGCATCCAGTCTGCGCCACAAGTCTTCATTTTTAACCGGCGCTTTGGTGGCTGTTTTCCAGCCGCGTTTTTTCCAGTTTATCATCCATTCGGTGATGCCTTGCAAGACATATTTTGAATCAATGTTGAGCTGAACTGAACAGGGTTTGGTCAGCGCTTCCAGGGCCTGAATGGCAGCCATTAATTCCATTCGGTTATTAGTAGTTTCCGGGGCACCGCCGAACAGTTCCTTAACGCTACCTTTATAGCTGAGCATTGCGCCCCAGCCGCCTGGCCCGGGATTGCCCTTGCAGGCGCCATCGGTATAAATAATGACAAATTCATTCATGTCTTTTTATCTGTGTGGTTTGAGTGTTAAGGGGATTTGCCAAAATTAAACGTGGATTTAGCGAAGACACCGGCGTTAACGGGATAAGGTTGTAACGACGTTTGATAGCTTTGATGGCGTAGGCGGTTGAGGTAAGCGAGTGTCCCCGGGTTATAAATTTTCCCTGGGTAGATTTTACTTTATCCAGATAAAATTCCGATGATACGGTCACCTCGAAATTTAACAGCTTTAACCAGTCCAGAGCTCTTGGACGTGAAATAAAGTGGCCTTTCCAGGAATCAGCCATTCTTTTATCCCATAAAAACTGGTATCTGACCCAAAAGCTCCACGGGTTAAAATTCAGTATAAGTAATATTCCCTCCGGCTTTAAAACTCTTTCAACTTCACGCATGGTCTGAAACCGAAAGGCATCAAACTCCAATAAATGCGGGATTATAATCATATCGATGCAATTGCTTTGCAAGGGCAGGTTATAGGCTTTGGCCTGGATTTTTCTTGCGTTGGTACAGCTCAGACTTTTGGCGTCCAGGACCGTAAAGTTTTTATATAAGGAGCAGTCGATAAAATCGCTTTCCCAGCCCAGGCCGCCAATCTGTAAAATGGTTTGCTGGCAACTAACGGTAATAGACCGTTGTAAATAGTCTGCTTCAAGCTGTTGCAGCAGCTTGCCTCTGGGTGTTTGATACCAGGCAAATAAAAAATTACGTTTCATGACTGAATTTAGGCTGTTTGACTTTGATGATTTTCAATGAAAACAAGGTATAATGATAACATTGTAATAATAAACTTCACTCTTAAAAGGCTTAGATGATGCGCGTTAACTTTAACAGCTTAGTTAAACTTTTATCACTATTGATCTTTTTATCCGTTACAGGTTGCGCTACAACCTCAAAAGATGCTTTAAATGATAGGCCACCCGGCAGTTCGGAACTGGACAACAGTTATGTGCGACATAGTAATCACGCGTTTGGCAAACAAAAATATAATGTACCAGCAAAATACAATAATACCGTATGGGCAAGGTTACTTTCGTTATATTCTCTGCCCGAGATTGAAAATGAACGGATTGATCGCGAGTTAAACTGGTATTTGCGCCATCCGGCCTATCTGGCCAGGGTTCAGCAGCGGGCAGAACCCTATCTGCATCTTATTCTCGATGAAGTTGAAGCAAAAAATATCCCCGGAGAGCTGGCTTTGTTACCTATCGTTGAAAGTGCCTTTTTGCCGGAAGCCTATTCAAAAAGCGATGCGTCCGGACTTTGGCAGTTTATACCTGCGACCGGTCGCCTGTATGGCCTGCAACAAAATGCCTGGTATGACGGTCGTCGCGATGTTTATACCTCAACTAAAGCTGCAACCTCTTTTCTTAAACATTTGGGTGAGACTTTTGATGGCGATTGGCATCTTGCCTTGGCCTCCTATAATTTTGGCAAGGGTAACGTAAGAAAAGCGATTGAAAAAAATGAAAACCAAAATCTGTCTACCGATTACTGGTCTTTAGATTTGCCCAAGGAAACCGCTGACTATGTTCCACGGTTGCTGGCTATAGCCAGAATTTTTGCCAATGCCGAAAAATATAATATTAACTTGCAACACATTCCCGATAAACCTTACTGCGAACTGGTTGATGTTAAATCACAGCTTGATTTAAACAAGGCGGCAGAATTGGCTGAGACGCCGCTTAATGAATTTTTAAAATTAAATCCTGGCTTCAATTACTCAAGCACTGCACCGCAAGGGCCGCATCACTTGTTAATTCCGGTTGCCAAGGCGCATGCATTTAAACAGAATCTGGCTATGTTACCTTATGACGAAAGGGTTGATTTAAAGCGTTATCATGCCGAGACAGCTGCAACCGTTGCTGCGCAGATCCGACACGATGATCCTCCGTTTATTTCCAGCCAACATAAGGTTAAGGCAGGAGACAGTCTGGTTTCTATTGCTGATAAATATAACACCACCCCACAATCCATTCGTCAGACCAATCATTTAACCAGTAACGCATTACAGTCGGGTATGCTGCTTAAAATGCCCGCAACGCTGCAAAAAACAGGCGACAGTCAGGCGGCCGGCAAACTTGCTAAAAATAACATCGGAAATGTCCAGCTTTATGTTGTAAAAAAAGGAGACACATTCTGGAATATTTCGCAAAAA
>CAIKYI010000239.1 GCA_903831545.1 uncultured Methylobacter sp.
CACAAGGAGGCTACGGCGGACGAAATCAGGACAATTTAGCCTTGAGCACTCTGCAGGCTGTTCAGGAGGTTTATGGTACCGAGATACCGCATTATTTCCGTGATCTTTATACTGAAAAGGGTAGAAGTGTAAAACCACTGGTTCTTTACCCTTCTGACCTCAATAGTGCTAATCCAAAATGCGTAGTTTCGATTATAGGTTGTACTGAGGACTGGTTTGGCGGCTGGGATGGACTGACTCCGGGGAGTGCCGATAAGCTGATTACTGAAGATCTCCTGTCGGGACGAATGGTGGAAGTAATTGAGAGCAATGAACCAGCAATCATGGTATGTCACTGGCCGGGGATTTATTTTAACGGAAGCAGGACTGGCTTTAAGATACTTAAAGAGGTATTTGCCGAGCAGTGCGAAGTGTTAACCATCGATTTAAATGGTCAATTAGTCGCCAGTGTGATGAGTTTTTATTATAAAGATGAAGTGCTACCTTATTATGGCGGTGGAACTGCCCTTGCACGTAATGTAAAAGGCAATGACTTTATGTATTGGGAAGTGATGCGTCGTGCAGTAGAAAAAGGTATAAAAATATTTGATTACGGCCGCAGTAAAATAGGCACAGGCTCTTACAGTTTTAAAAAGAATTGGGGCTTTACGCCGGAGCCGTTATTTTATGAATTTCATTTGGTTAAAGCCGATTCACTGCCGGATATTAATCCGCTCAATCCTAAGTATCGTTTGTTTATAGCCGCCTGGAAACAATTGCCTTTACCCGTCAGTCAAATGATAGGCCCCTGGTTATCTAAATATTTGGGTTAACTTAATCAGTCTGACTCATCATAAATATATAAATCCGTTATGAATGATTTACTGTTTCTGGTACATAGAATTCCTTATCCGCCCAATAAAGGCGACAAGATTCGTTCATTTCATTTTCTAAAATATTTAGCCTCGGAATATACGGTTCATTTAGGCACTTTTATTGATGATCCAAACGACTGGCAATATACCGCTAAAGTTGATGCCTTGTGCGCGGATACTCATTATGTCGGGCTTAAGCCGTTTCAGGCAAAAATCAAAAGCTTGCAAGGATTGTTAACCGGTCAGGCCTTAAGCTTGCCGTATTATAAAAACCAGGGAATGCAGGACTGGGTTGATAAAACCATAAAAACCCATGCAATTAAAAAAGTACTGATTTTTTCATCGGTAATGGCGCAATTTATTGAACCAAAACTTCAGCAAAATAACGAGATCGATATGATCGTCGATTTTGTCGATGTGGACTCAGATAAATGGCGGCAATATGCTGCTAAAAAACAGGGTTTAGCGCGTTGGATTTATCAACGTGAGTCTAAATACCTGTATGCTTATGAACATAAAATAGCCGAACAAGCTAAAACCAGTCTTTTTGTTTCCGAGCAGGAAGCTGCTTTGTTTAAACAACTGGCACCCAATTTAAGCGAAAAAATCAGTCACATTAATAACGGTGTCGATATCGATTTTTTTTCACCCGATCAAATAATCGACTCTCCTTATGCTGATGAACAACAAGCGCTGGTTTTTACCGGTGCCATGGATTATTGGGCCAATGTTGATGCAGTATGCTGGTTTGCTACAGATGTTTTTCCCAATCTACTGAAAAAACATCCAAACACAAAATTCTACATTGTCGGTTCCAAGCCTGCCAAAGACGTTCAAGACCTGGCAAAACTTCCTAATATTATCGTGACCGGTGCGGTCGATGACGTAAGACCCTATGTGGCGCATGCCGCGCTTGCCGTTGCATCATTAAGAATTGCCCGGGGCATACAAAACAAAGTACTGGAAGCCATGGCGATGGGCAAGCATGTAGTAGCAACATCCCTGGCTATGGAAGGCATTGCCTATAATGAAAGTCTCGCCGTGTCGGTGAGTGATGATGCAGAAGAGATGGTCAAGCAGCTTGATGCCTTGCTACAAAGCCAGCAGGGCTTAATCGTTTCCAGGGCCAATCGTGACTTTGTTAAAGAAAACTTTAGTTGGGAACAAAATGTCCATCAACTATCAACGTTGATAAAAGATAAATCATGAGCACTGATAAAATTCAAGCACCGTTAATCGTGCATATTATCTATCGTTTAGGCATAGGCGGGCTTGAAAATGGTCTGGTTAATCTTATCAATCAAATAAACCCCGACGCTTACCGACACGCAATCGTGTGTCTAAAAGACAGCACAGATTTTAAACAACGCCTGACACGCACCGATGTCGCTATCTATCAATTAAACAAAAATGAAGGCCAGGATTGGGCGTCATTTATCCGGTTGTATAAGTTGTTAAAAGAGCTTAAGCCAACCATTGTTCATACACGTAATCTGGCAACCATTGAATATCTGGTGCCCAGTTGGTTGGCCGGCATAAAATGGCGGGTACATGGTGAACATGGTTGGGATGTATTTGATCCCGATGGCACAAATATTAAATATCAATGGGTACGGCGGTTGTTGAAACCATTGATCCAGCGATTTATTCCGTTGTCAAAACATCTGGAAAGCTATCTCACCGAAAAAATTAAAGTTAGCCCAAAAAAAATAACCCGTATCTGTAATGGTGTCGATACCCGTATTTTTTATCCATGCCCACAAAATAAAAGCCCCTTGCTTGCTTGTCCGTTCTCAACTAATCAGGATCAAATTATTATTGGTACCGTCGGACGTATGCATGGTGTAAAAGATCAGTTAACCTTGGTTAAGGCTTTTATTTTATTGTGTCAGAACAGTCCTGAACTTAAACCCGTATTAAGGCTGATTATTGCCGGTGATGGCCCACTCAAAGCGCAAGCCCTAAGTTTATTGGAAGAAAATCAGTTGACTGATCAGGCCTGGCTGCCTGGTGAAAGAAATGATGTTGCTGAAATTATGCGTTTTCTGGATATATTTGTTCTGCCCTCGCAAGCAGAAGGCATCTCAAATACCATCCTAGAAGCGATGGCCACAGGCTTACCTGTTATTGCAACTGCGGTTGGTGGCAATCCGGAACTGGTTATTGATGGAAAAACCGGTGGCTTGGTTCCGCCCAGTGACGTAAAGTCAATGGCAGAAAAGATTGCCGAATATGTCAAAAATGCAGAAAAAAGACATTTGCACGGAAAAAATGGCCATCAACGTGTGTTGGAGGAGTTTTCCTTAACTGCCATGGTTGGGCGCTATAAAACAGTTTATGACTCACTTTTAAATCAGGAATAAATAACTATGTGCGGAATTGTCGGCATCTTCGATCTAAGAGAAAAACGGGAAATTAATCGTGATTTGTTGTCGCGGATGAACGAAACCCAGTTTCACCGTGGCCCCGACGAAGGCGGTTTGCATATCGAAGCCGGTCTGGGTTTTGGTCATCGCCGCTTATCGATTATTGACCTGACCAGTGGTCAACAGCCGATGGTGAGTCGGGACAAGAATGCCGTTTTGACCTATAACGGTGAAGTTTACAACTTTCCCGAACTTAGAACCGAACTGGAAGCGTTGGGATATGTTTTCGACACTCATTGTGATACTGAAGTTATTTTATATGCCTGGCAAGCCTGGGGTGAATCCTGCGTAGATCGATTACGCGGGATGTTTGCTTTTGGGATTTGGGATAGAGACCAGCAAACGTTATTTTTGGCCCGTGATCGACTTGGCGTTAAACCACTTTATTACGCGGAACTGCCCAGCGGCCAGTTTATTTTTGGTTCCGAATTAAAGTCTCTTAAAGAACATCCCGAGTTACCCAAAGAGTTTGATCCAACCGCCATAGAAGATTATTTTGGTTTTGGCTATATTCCTGATCCAAAAACCATTTATAAAAATGTTTATAAATTGGAACCGGGGTATTGCTTAACCCTAAAACGCGGTAATAAAATCTATCAGCCACGACAATATTGGGATGTGGATTTTTCAACTCGACCCCAGCAAGATGAACAGGCAACCGGTGAAGAACTGATCGAACGACTGCGCGAAGCGGTTAAAATTCGCATGGTGGCCGATGTGCCTTTGGGTGCTTTTTTATCCGGCGGCGTAGACTCAAGTGCAATCGTGGCAATGATGGCGGACTTGTCCAGTGATCCGGTCAATACCTGCTCAATCTCCTTCGGTGATCCCGCTTTTAACGAAGCACAATTTGCCGCCAAAGTGGCGGAGCGCTATCACACTTCACATCGATTAAGTCAGGTTGATCCGGATGACTTTAGTCTGCTCGATCAATTGGCCGGCCTGTATGATGAACCTTATGCCGATAGCTCCGCGCTGCCGACCTATAGAGTTTGCGAGCTGGCTAAAAAACAGGTTACCGTGGTTTTATCGGGCGATGGCGGCGATGAAAATCTGGCCGGTTACCGGCGACATCGTTGGCATACCTATGAAGAGCAGATGCGATCCTGGTTGCCCGACAGTATCAGAAGGCCGGTGTTTGGCTTGCTGGGACGCGTTTATCCCAAAGCGGATTGGGCCCCAAAAATGTTTCGGGCCAAATCAACGCTTGAATCCATTTCCCGTGATTCGATGGAAGGTTATTTTCATAGCGTTTCAGTGCTTTCAAATGAAATGCGTAGCAACCTGTTTAGCAAAAAGTTAAAGGCAGATTTACAAGGCTATCAAGCGGTTGATGTGTTCAGGCGACACGTTGATAAAGCGCCTACAGACACTCCATTATCGTTGGTGCAATATCTGGATATAAAAACCTATTTACCCGGCGATATTCTGACTAAAGTCGACCGAGCCAGCATGGCACATGCTTTAGAAGTGCGGGTACCGTTGTTGGATCATAAGCTGGTCGAATGGATGGCTGGAATACAGCCAGAACTTAAGCTTAAAGGGCGTGAGGGCAAATACATCTTTAAAAAAGCCCTGGAAAATTATTTACCCAATGACATTTTATATCGCCCCAAAATGGGCTTTGCCGTCCCCTTAAACAGCTGGTTTAAAGGTCCGTTAAAAGACAAGGTACGAGAAGCCTTGCTAGGCGAAACCATGATGCAATGCGGATTGTTTGATCAAGAATTTCTAAAACAGATAGTCAGTCAACACGAAAGCGGCTTGCGGGACTACAGTTCAGCGATCTGGTCATTATTTATGTTTGAAGCGTTTTTGAAGAATAATGCCTGATTTTTACGCATATAAAATATTTAGGAGTCATTTATGATGTCTATCCAGGCTATTGAGCAAGCCGTTCAGCAGTTACCCGCAGTCGAGTTAGCTGAATTTCGCCGATGGTTTGTCCAGTTTGATGATGCTATCTGGGACGCACAAATTGAAGCAGATGCTGGAGCAGGGAAATTCGATGAGTTAGCCGCTGAAGCGTTAGCTGAATATCAAAATGGCAAGGCTCGTGAGCTTTGAAGTATTTTACAGCTTCCAAATTCGGGCAATATTTTGATGCTTTTCCCGCTGATATTCAGCAGACTATGATTAATTTCGTGCCCAGTTCTATTGTCAGATTATAAAAAGTTCGTCATACCCGCCGGGAAGCGGGTATCCAGTGCCATGGATGGTAGCTTAAATCCATCCATGGAGCCTGGATATCGGCAATCCATACCGGAGTCACGATCATGGATACTGTGATTTACGCGATGGACTCGGAAGAGTATTGATGAACGTTACAAAGCAAAGTATTCACTGGTGCGTAGTCTATATCTGCGCAACTGGGGCAAACGGCGGGGCACCGACCTGTTTAGGGTAATAGATTGGATGATGAAGTTGCCAGAAGAGTTTGAGCGTCAATTGTGGCATGAAATTGAAATCATTGAAGTGGGTAACAATATGCAATATGTAACGAGTGTTGAGCGATTTGAAACTAAGAAGATATTTCAACAAGGTGAAGCAAAAATGCTTAGTATTATGCTTAAGCATCGTTTTGGATTATTACCCGAATGGGTCTCTGACAAATTGAGCAGTGCAGGTGAACAGGATTTGGAACGCTGGGGAGAAGTTGTACTGACTGTGCCAACACTGGATGCTGTTTTTGACGATAGCAAGAACCACTAAAACTTTATCTTACCTGATTAGTAAGATGCTTCAGTCAAATGCGTCATACCCGCCGGGAAGCGGGTATCCAGTGCCATGGACGGTAAGCCCAAAGCCATTCATGGCATCTGGATTCCGGCAATCCCTGCCGGAATGACGTATTATTCAATGGTTACAAGTTTAGCTGAAGCATCTTACTAATCAGGAAATTTTATGTCTTTTTAATATTAATGCGCCTCACAGAGTTTGAAATTAAATCCATCATTACAAATACCAAAATATTTTTTGGTATTGAAGCAAAAGTATACTTGTTTGGTAGCCGAATAGATGATTGTAAAAAAGGTGGGGATATTGATTTATATGTAATTCCATCAAATACAGATGATTTATATCAAAAAAAATTGATGTTTCTGGTTGCATTAGAAAAATGCATTGGAGAGCAGAAAATAGATATTGTATTTGCACTGGAACCCGCTCGATTAATTGAACAAGTTGCATTACATGAGGGTGTTGAATTGACTATTGAACATTTAAGAATACAAAAAGTAATCAATGAATGTGACAAACACCTGCATAGAATGAATGATGCTTATCAGGATATGCAGGCTTTTATGTTGCTGACACCTGAAAAATATCAACAACTGTCAAAGGACGAGATTCAGGATATTGATCAATATTTGTACAGGTTCTCAAAACTTCAGGATGCAATGGGCGAGAAGTTGTTTAAATTGGTCATTAGCCGCTATGAAGAAAATTCAGAAAAATTATCTTTTATTGATATTTTAAATAAATTAGAAAAGTTGCAATTAATACAAAGTGCCGAAGACTGGAAGCTATTGCGACAAATAAGAAATGATCTAGCCCATGAGTATGAAGATGATCCTGAGAAAAATGTCTGGATACTTAATAATATCTTTTCAAAAAAGCAACTGA
>CAIKYI010000240.1 GCA_903831545.1 uncultured Methylobacter sp.
GCATTGGCATACATTAAGCCTAAAATTAATTGAGCTGCCAAGCTAAACATGGGACATAAAAATAGAATACAAAAAACACCTCATTTTTCTAATGGGGCGCAAACGGCAATTACCGGTGGGTAATTAATCCATTGGCATTAACCGGAATATAAAGGCGATAGCCATGCCTGTTAGCGCAAAAAGCCAATTTAAGCGTCCGGTTGCGGTTAAATAAAGCACAATTAATCCGGTAATACACAGTAAAAATAGCCTGAGGTAACCTGCTAAGACGGAAGGAGCTGTTTTTAAAAATGTACGTAATCCAAAAAATATAATAATGATACATATCAATAGAAGATAAATTTTGATCAATGATTATGCTCCTCATTCTGGCGTTGTTGTTATAGTGTTTGGATAAATAATACCTTAGAATATGACATCTTATGATAACAATCTAATAATTTGGTTGATATGCAGAATACACAAATTCCCGTTTTAGGTTTTGTTGCCGCAAGTGGAACAGGAAAAACCACTTTATTAACCCAATTAATCCCTATTTTGAAACAAAATGGTCTGCGGATCGGTTTGATTAAACATAGCCATCATGATTTTGAAATTGACCATCCCGGTAAAGACAGTTTTAAGCTACGCGAAGCGGGAGCTGATTCTGTCATACTGGTTTCTCAATATCGGCGTGCAATAATGACAGAATTAAATCCGGAGCAACAACCCCGACTGGCTGATCAGTTAAAACACTTCGACCAGTCTGCCCTGGATCTGATTTTGATTGAGGGGTTTAGATCAGAGCAGTTTCCTAAAATTGAAGTTCATCGGGCATCGCTACAAGCGCCTTTGCTTTATCCAAATGATCCTGACATCATCGCTATTGTTACCGATGCTGCCCTGCAAACACCGGACTATCTAACTCGGTTGGAACTTAATCAACCGACTTTGATTGCCTTATATATTCAAAACCATATTATGAATAATCATGCTTGATGTTTGTAGCCAGGAAGCTCGCCCTTTATTAACGATTGATGAAGCGCTGGGCAGAATTAAAGACTCTTTAAGTCCCCTAAACGATAAGGAAGAGTTAGCCTTAACTAAAGCCTTGGGACGCGTGCTGGCAGAATCTGTTTACTCAGCCATTGATATTCCGAACGACCGAAATGCCGCGATGGACGGTTATGCTTTTGACAGTCGTAACATTGTCGATGGCACGCCCTTTAAGCTTGTTTTGGCAGGTGTTTCCTGGGCTGGTCGCCCCTTTTCCGGTCAATTAGAGCCTGGTGAGTGCGTCCGGATTTTTACTGGAGCGGTTATTCCCGATGGGGCTGATTCTGTGGTCATGCAGGAACAGGTCAGGGTTGAAGAAAGTGGCATACAGTTTCCTGCCAACACAGGCACTCGCCGAAATATCAGGGAGATTGGGGAAGACGTCAAAAAAGGCGCTTGTTTAATCGCAGAACCTAAAATCCTGACTGCAGTTGATCTTGGCTTATTGGCTTCTGCCGGGATTACTCATGTGTTGGTCAAACGCCAGATAAAAATCGCCCATTTTTCTACCGGCGACGAATTGATAGCCGCAGGGCAGTCGCTGGCGTCAGGACAAATCTACGATAGCAATCGTACTTTGTTAGGCGGCTTATTGACTGATCCTAATTATCTGGTAGTTGACTTGGGGGTTATTCCTGACAATAAAAAACTGCTTAAAGACAGTTTTATTGAGGCAGCCAAAAACGCTGATGTCATCATAACCACCGGTGGTGCTTCAGTCGGAGAGGCTGATTATATTAAAGAAATCCTTGCCAGTTGCGGTGAAGTCAATTTCTGGAAAATTGCCATAAAACCCGGAAAGCCTTTGGCTTTTGGCAAAATAGGCGGTTGTTATTTTTTTGGTTTGCCGGGCAACCCGGTTGCCGTTGTAGTCACTTTTCAGCAAATTGTGGCGCCGGCATTAAGGCTGCTATCTGGCATATGCAATGCGAACCCGTTAAGGTTTAAAGCGGTATGCACGACGCCATTAAAAAAAGCCCCGGGGCGTCAGGAGTTTCTTCGAGGTATTCTTAACAAAGATGAACAGGGCGAATTTTTTGTCGCCTCAGCTGGTCAGCAAGGCTCGCATATCCTTAGTTCCATGAGTCAAAGCAATTGTTATATTGTTTTGCCAAAAGACTGTGACGGAGTAGCAGTCGGTGACACGGTAACAGTCGAGCCCTTTAGGTTATTTATTTAGGAGCTTGCGGGTAGCGCTACGATGAGTTGGGTGGATTAGTCCGGCTACAAATCGATCCAGGAGTATTTGTTAGGCAGCAAAGAGAATTAATCTAACCGGTCGACTTTAACCAAAATATGCATCTGGCTTTTGTCGATTTCGCGGGTGTAAGTCGATACGTTGTTACTGTTTTCATTAACGCCCCCAAGTTCAACCCAGACACCAAGATTTATTCTGATTGTGGCCTGTGCGTTCTGGGTTTCAAGTTGTCCCCGGCCGTTCATTTTATCCGACCAGGGCGCTACACTCAGAATGACTTGTTGTCCGACCAGTCTTGGAGTTACGTCAAAGCCGGTGGTCGCCTCTGTAAATTCAGTGGTTGTTGGGTAGCCGTAGGCCGAAAAGTTCTGTTTCGGATAGGCGTTACCCGTTCTAATGTGTGCAGGAACACCTTCCAGTGTCCTGATAGATTGGGTGTTTTGCTCGCGGTCACTATCCTGGGTTTGATAAATATGGGCATTGCCTGTGCGGCCGGATTCAGATGTGTTTTTAATAGTGGCCGCTGCGTTTAGTTCCTCGGCAGTGGTTTGTCTGCTCTGAATGACGGTGATAAGCAGATTGCTTTGCCGTACATCCAGTTGTTTTATGATGGCTTTAATTTCAGCTAACCGGTTAGGTGCTGTTTTGACCAGCAAGTTGGAGCCGTTATCGATTAGCTGGGTATTATTGTCAAGCAGGGGCGCAATTAATGGCACTATCTCGGATGCTGTACGATTGGCTAAAGGAATCACTTCAATAATGCTGTCGGCAGCAAAGGCATTGCTGTTCAGCAGAAGGATAAAAATTACTGTTAAAATTTTGTTCAAAGTGCAGCTCCGCTAAAAACAATGATTAAAGATTAGTTCAACTTTGTCAGATTACATGATTACACTAGCCGTGCGTCAGGGCTATATTTAAGCTTACCATCACTGGCGCTGGCGGTATGACAAGCTTTGTATAATCTGACAAAGTAGAATCAGGTGTCATTTAAATGGTTTTGTTGCGATAAGTAAATAGTCAGTCATGAAACCTTTAATCAATAATTCGACCAATTAGCTCGCCCAACTTAACCGTCTTTTCTGCTTTAAACTCAGCCTCCCATTGCGCTTTGTTTTTGCCAAATAACACAATAATCGTAGAGCCCATATTAAAACGTCCCATTTCTTCGCCAATGTTTAAAGTGGGCGCTTCCTTACCATATTGCCAGCTTTGAACTTTGCTAACACTGGGTGGAGTGACTACGCCGTGCCAAACTGTTTCTACGCTGGATACAAAAATTGCTCCGACCAGAATTAAAGCCATGGGGCCGGCATCGGTATCAAATATGGCGGCGACGCGCTCGTTTCTGGCGAAAAGATTGGGAACGGAATTAACGGTCGCAGGATTAACGCTGAACAAGCGTCCCGGTATATGAACCATTTCTTTTAAGGTGCCGGTCAAGGGCATGTGCAGTCGATGATAGTCTTTGGGGGACAGGTAAATTGTGGTGAATATGCCGTTGTTAAAGGGTTCTGCGCGTTCTGCGCTTCCGCCCAACAAGTCAGTCGCATTAAAGCTTTTGCCTTTGGCCTGGAAAATTTGGCCATCGGTTATACAACCGGCCTGACTGACGGCACCGTCGCAAGGGCAGGCAATCGCGTTTGCTTCGGTGCTGAGCGGTCTAATGCCGGGTTTTAGTTCGCGGGTGAAAAAGTGGTTAAAACTGCTATAGGCATTGATGTCCGGCACCAAAGCTTCAGCCATATTGACGCCGTAATGCCTGATAATCTGTTTGATAAACAGGTTTTTCCAGGCTTTGTTTTTTGAATGTGTCAGTTTGCTCATTAGACTGGATAAAGCATGATGAGGCAAAAGATATTGGGGCAGGGTGGTCAGGGCTTCTTTAAAGTTCATGAATGATGATTGTCGGGTGATTTGCCGCTTAAAAAATACGCAAAAGCGATGATTTCTGCGACGGCAACATAGAGTTCATTGGGGATTTCATCGCCTAACGGAATTTGAGCCAGAATTCTCGCGAGGTCTGGCTCGGTTTGAAGGGGAATTCCGTGCAGTTCGGCTATTGCCAAGATTTGTTCTGCGCTAAGACCTGAACCTTTGGCTGTTACCTTGGGCGCGTTTTTGCCGTCGTATTTTAGTGCGACGGCTATGTCCGAGGTGTGGTAGGTCTGGGCCATGAGGGCTTAAGGTAGCGTAATCAGTTCCGGTGCTTGCCAGTCGGGGTTTTTGTGTTCAACGACGACAGTGGTGTAGATGCCCCCACGTACATTAAATTCGGCTCGAATACGCATGAAATTGGGTGCAATGGCTTTTACAATATCATTGAGAATTTCGTTGGTGACAGCTTCATGAAAAGCGCCCTGATCCCGAAATGCCCACATGTAGAGTTTAAGTCCTTTAAGTTCTACGCAAAGCGCGGCAGGCACATATTCGATCTGGATGGTAGCAAAATCCGGTTGGCCGGTTTTTGGGCACAAGCAAGTAAACTCGGGTATGTCAATGCGAATCGTATAATCACGATTCTGTTGTGGGTTATCAAAAGTTTCAAGATCTTTGCTGGGTTGTGTGGTCATTGTTTGCTAATAAAGTAAGGGAAAATGTGTGTCTAAAGTAGACGCTATAGCCGAAAAAAGTCGAAACTTGACTAATAATCGTTAATAATACCCGGCTATTTTAATTCAACTACAGGGATATTCATACCAGTACTATGAAACTTGAAAAAATCAAACTTTCGGGTTTTAAATCCTTTGTTGATCAAACCGTCATTCCGATCAGGGGTAACTTGACGGCGATTGTCGGGCCTAATGGCTGCGGAAAATCCAATATAATCGATGCGGTGCGCTGGGTGATGGGCGAAAGTTCGGCCAAACATTTGCGCGGCGGGAGTATGGCTGACGTAATTTTCAATGGTTCTTCGGGACGCAAACCGGTAAGTACGGCTTCCGTAGAACTGGTCTTTAATAACACCGAAGGCAAGTTGGGTGGTGAATATTCCCAATATGATACTATCGCAATCAAGCGTCAGGTCAGTCGTGACGGTACTTCGCTGTTTATGTTGAATGGTTCGCGGTGTCGACGTAAAGATATCACCGACATTTTTTTGGGTACCGGTTTGGGCTCAAGAAGTTATGCAATCATTGAACAAGGCACCATTTCGCGCATGGTTGAAGCCAAACCCGACGAATTAAGAGTGCATATTGAGGAAGCTGCGGGCGTCTCTAAATATAAAGAACGGCGTAACGAAACTGAAACCCGGATGAAACATACCCGGGAAAATCTGGAACGACTCGATGATTTGCGCGATGAAGTTGAAAAGCAAATCAAGCATCTGCAAAAGCAAGCCGAAAAGGCTGAAAAGTATACCGGGCTAAAAAAGCAGGAACGTCAGTTCAAGCTGGAATTGCTGGCTATGCGCTGGAATGCCTATCATATGGCAGCCAAACATCTGGATGAAAAATTGCAGACCGTGGCTCACGAACATAATCGTTTGTTTGTGTGTGTCCGGGACATCGATAAAAATATTGAAAGTAAACGCGCTGAGCATAAAAACCAGCAACAACAGACCAACAGTTCTCAAGGTGATTATTACCAGATTGTCGCCGAAGTCAGTGGACTTGAACAAACCATCAGGCACAGCGAAAGCAGTCGGGAACAAACCACGACTGAAATTAAGCGTTTACGCCAACTGGCAGACCAATCATTAAGCGAGCTAGAAGCCGATGTTCAGCAACTTGAAGCGCTTAAAGAGGCTTTATTCGAAGCGGAAGAAACCTTGATTGTTGCCGAAGAAAGGCAGGAAGATGTTTTGCATAACCAGCAGGAAGTTCAGCAACAAAGAACTGCCTGGCAAGCTCAGTGGGAAAGGTACCGATCGACCAGCTCAAGTTTTCGGGAACAGACCGAGGTGCAGAAAGTAAAAACCGTTCAACTTGAAAACCAGAGCCGTCAGTTGCAGATCCGGTTGGAAAAATTGCACAACGAGCGATCAGAATTATTAGCCAATGATTTGCAAGGTGATATTGAGTCACTTGAAGCTGGCATTGAACTTATTGAAATGCAAAGAGAAGCGCTACAACAACAACTTGAAGCGCTGCATCAACAGATACGCGAGCAGCGGCAACAGGTCAAGCATGATCAAGAGAAGTTGCATCATCTCCGGTCGGAAATGCAAAGCCTAAAAGGTAAAATCACTTCTCTGGAATTGTTACAGCAACATGCGATGGGTAAAGACAACAAACACCTGAGCGCCTGGCTGGCCTCAGTTGATTTAAATGAAACGGAGCGTCTGGCTGAATTTTTGGATGTACAAGCCGGCTGGGAGGTAGCGGTTGAAACTGTTTTGGGCAGTCATCTTGAGGCAATTTGTTTAGCCAGCGCCGAACAGGTTATCGCCGGTTTACAGCGTTTGGCTGATGAATCGCTGATGCTGGTTGAGACGACTGTTAGATCTTCTGGGAACGTTGACAGTAATCCGGCCTACCAGCACTTGCTGGATAAAGTAAAAGCCCCCTGGGATTTAAGTAATCTACTGGCTGGCGTTTACTGCGTGGAGGATACCGAAACGGCGAGAACGTTATCGGCCAAGCTTAACTCCCATGAATCGGTCATTACGCCTGACGGAACCTGGTTTGGCCCGGGCTGGATAAAAATAATTCGCGCCAAAGACAGTAAAACCGGGGTATTGCAACGCGAAAAAGATTTGCGTTTGTTAAAGCTGCGTCAGGAAGAAGTCCATCTGGAAATTGAAACTCTGGAAGATCAGCTGGAAACAGCAGAAACCGGTTTGAAAGAAGCTGAAGTTAAGCGCGAAGCCATTCAGCAACAGGATAATAATCTGGGTTCTGAACTGTCACTTAAAAGTGCCGAGATGAGTGCAAATTCAGCCCGTTTTGATCATCAGCAACGTCGCCTTGGGCAGGTCAGTAGTGATATTGACGATATAAGTCGCGAGCTAACGGAAAATGCTGAAGCCTTCGCCGAGTCGCAACTTATATTGGAGGAAGCCGAACAGTCGATGACCGAGCAGGAGCAAAACAGGGGGACGCTGGAGGCGTTAAATCTTGAATTGCAATCCCGGCAACAGCTTATCGACCAAGCGGCTAATGAAGCGCGGCAACAAGTTTATAGTACCAGGGCGCAGATAGAAGCTTTGCGATCTTCCGAAACCTTAACCGGCAAACAGCTTGATCGTCTGCACTTGCAGCATCAGCAGTCGTTGGAACGTATCGCCGAACTGGAAAAAAATCTGCATCAAACGCTAACGCCGATGGATGACGAAAAAAAACAGCTGGCGCAAATGTTACTGGATAAAGAACAACTGGAAGCCCGATTAAAACAACATCGTCAGCTTCAGGACGATCTGGAAGCGGAAATTACCCGGCAATCTGAAGAACATATCCGCGTGCAAAGAGATCTGGAAAAACAGAAGGAAGCCTTGGATACTATCCGTTTTGAGTTGCAGGAAAGCAAGGTGCGTCAGCAAACCGTCAACGAGCAACTTAAAGAAATTGATGCCGATGTTGAGCTGGTTTTGCAAAGCTTGCCGGCTGAAGCAGAAGAAAATGCTTGGAAAAGAACGGTCGATGATTTATTGGCTCAAATCGAAAGATTAGGTACTATTAACCTGACCGCTATTGAAGAATACCGGGCGCAGTCTGAGCGAATGAGTTTTCTTAATGAACAACATGCCGATTTAATTGAAGCTTTACAAACGCTGGATCAGGCAATCAGCAAGATTGATAAAGAAAGTCGGCAGCGTTTTAGGGAAACCTTCGATAAAATAAACACAGGTTTGCAGGAAAAGTTTCCTAAATTATTTGGCGGCGGTCATGCTTATCTGGAGTTGACTGAGCAGGATGAGCTGGAAGCGGGGGTGAATATTATTGCCAGACCTCCGGGCAAGAAAAATAGCTCCATTCATTTATTGTCTGGAGGTGAGAAGGCCTTAACGGCGGTAGCGTTGGTGTTCTCAATTTTTGAACTCAATCCTGCGCCTTTTTGTTTGCTGGACGAAGTTGATGCACCGCTTGATGATGCCAATGTTGGGCGGTTTTCAAAAATGGTCGAAGAGATGTCTGCATCTGTGCAGTTTTTGTATATTTCACATAACAAAGTCACTATGGAAATTGCAAAACAGCTGACAGGTGTTACTATGAAAGAGCCGGGGGTGTCCCGGATGGTCGCAGTTGATATTGAAGAAGCAGTTAGTCTGGCGGAAATCTAATGGATAAAGAAATTTTAAGAATTGTAATTATTGCGACCGGTTTGGTTGTTGTCATCGGCATGTTGGTCTTGGCTTATGTTAAAGATAAAAAAGCCCGGGAAGACCAGGATTTTTTCGACGATGACGATGCCTTCCAGACGACAGAGTCACTGGCAGACATCACGGACGATTTTGATATTGTCCCGGAAGATCACACTAAAAATAATGTCAGCATCGCTCACGCCCATGACAAATCCGATCGTTATTATGAAGACGAAGAAGATGTAGATTATTATGAGGATGAGGACGAGGATGAGGACTATCAGGAACCGCCACCAAGAGCAGCGGCACCTGCCATCATTCAGTTTAGTATTATTACCAAGGCAGACGAAGATTTTAATGGCGCAGATTTGGTTGAAGCTTTCAAAATGGTCGGTCTTGAATACGGCAGTTTGAAAATTTTTGAGCGCCTGGACACTAACCGCCTGGTGGATTTTGGTGTGGCCTGCATTGTTGAGCCGGGCACGTTTCCGGATAAAGATTTAGACAGCTTTTATTGTCCGGGCATTGTGTTTTTCATGCAACCCGAAGCGTTGGATGATGCACCGGCGGTTTTCGATGATTACATAGAAACCATCAACTTACTGGCTGATAAGCTGGATGGTGTGATTCTTGACCATAGAAGACAGCCCTTGACTGAGGCGACTGTTCAGGCTATTCGGCAGAGTTTGTGATTTTATTCTAGTTGGAACCCTCCTCTGCTTCGACTATAGTTTATTAAGAAAATGGGGCGTGCCATGCACGCCTTTAACTGCACGCAAGGTACGCCCTACAGTGGATAATGTAGTTTAAATTTCGAAGGCGTCAATTTTAACTACACTTGTTTAAATTTCATCAATGCCATCTCTTAGCACTAGCCAATTAGCACTCCTTAAACAAGCCAATCTGGACTTGGTTTTACCTGTTGAACTTATTGCTGATATCGCAAGCCAAGCCCAATCCCGGCAACTTTCTGATGACCAGTTGCTGGCATTTTTGCAAATTTGTAATGCACTTTATCGCAGCGGAGAGCCACTTATTTCCGATGTGATTTATGATTCTGTTTTTTTGGCAGAGTTGCAAAAACGTCACCCGAATCACCCTTATTTGGAAACCGTAGAGCCTGAAATTGCCCCGCTTGGTAAGACTATTGCGTTGCCGGAACCTATGCTCTCGACCGAGAAAACTTATAGTAAAAACGGTTTTGAAAAATGGCTGGTTCGACTGGAAAAAGCTGCTGAAGACTGTGATGTAGACTTTTCCACGCTAAAGATAAGAGCCACACCCAAGCTTGATGGTTATGCCGCTTATGATGACGGAACGCTGTTGTATACTCGCGGCGATGGTCGAAAAGGAACTGATATCACTCGCGTTTTTGAACGCGGCTTAAAGGTCGGTGGCAACGGTGTCAGAGGTCAGGGCGCGGGTGAAATCGTGGTCAGTCAAATTTATTTTAATAGCTATTTGGCGGATTATTTCGAAAACTCCCGAAATTTTCAGGCCAGCATCATCAAAGAAAAAGACCTGGAACAACATGCTTTAGATGCCATACAAAATCAGGCGGCGGTTTTTTTTCCTTTCGCGCAATTGCCCAACTGGCAAGGTTCAGCTACGGAAGTGCTGGCTGATTTTGATCAGGTTATTGAAACGGTATTGACCCTGGTTGATTTTGATGTAGATGGCGTTGTTTTTGAGTTAATGGACAATGACACCATCAAGCAGTATTTAGGAGCAACCCGCCACCATCACCGTTGGCAGATTGCCTATAAAAGCAATGTCGAAACCGCCGAAGTGATCGTTTTAAATGTTACGCCACAAACCTCACGTTCGGGCCGGGTAAATCCAGTGGCAGAACTGACGCCGACCAAGCTTAGCGGTGCCGTTATTTCCAGGGCGACCGCGCATCATTACGGCATGGTTAAAGAGTTGGGTATAGGCGAGGGCACCTTGATTGAATTGACGCGCTCAGGTTTGGTAATCCCTAAAATCGAGCGGGTCATTACGCCGGCAATCCCCCAGATTCCGGAGCATTGTCCCAGTTGCGACAGTCAATTGGTGTGGGATAGTGATTATCTGTATTGCCTGAACACCAC
>CAIKYI010000241.1 GCA_903831545.1 uncultured Methylobacter sp.
AAACCATCAACTAACTTGCCACTTGCATCAACTGCCACACTGGCCTGTGCAATAACAAACTCACCTTCTTCAATAGCAGACAAATAATCAACATGATCAGTAACCTTACCATCAACTACTTTTCTATAAGGAGTTTCTAGGAAACCATAGTTATTTGTTCGGGCATATACTGATAATGAATTTATTAATCCAATATTTGGGCCTTCAGGGGTTTCAATTGGACACACTCGACCATAATGAGTTGCATGGACGTCTCGAACTTCAAAACCTGCACGCTCTCTTGCCAATCCACCGGGTCCTAGTGCAGAAACACGGCGCTTATGAGTCACTTGGGATAACGGATTGTTCTGATCCATAAATTGTGACAACTGACTGGATCCGAAAAATTCTTTTACAGCTGCAGAAACTGGCTTTGCATTTATAATTTCTTGCGGCATTAACCCTTCTGAATCAGCTAATGTTAAGCGCTCTTTTACTGCTCGCTCAACGCGTACCAAACCAACCCTAAATTGATTTTCGATCATTTCTCCAACTGAGCGCACACGCCTATTGCCTAAATGATCAATATCATCAACATTACCGTTTCCATTTCGAATATCAATTAATTCTTTTAAAACATCAATAATGTCATCTTTTGTTAGTGTGCCTGAACCGGTTGTTTCCAGACGACCTAATCTACGATTGAACTTCATTCTTCCTACAGTCGATAGATCGTATCTTTCATCTGTGAAAAACAAATTTTGGAACAAGTTTTCTGCCGAATCTTTAGTAGGAGGCTCGCCTGGGCGCATCATCCGATATATTTCAACCAATGCTTCAAGACTATTGGATGTAGTATCCAGCCTCATCGCATTTGACATGTAAGGACCTTTATCCAGGTCGTTTACAAACAAGACGTTTAAATCAGTAATTCCACTTTCAATACAGCGATCTAAAACCGCCATGGTTATCTCGTCGTTTACTGTAGCGACCAGCTCACCTGTGGTACGGTCAACCAAATTATGCCCTAATATTTTACCAACTAAGTATTCCTTAGGGACTTCAACTTCTGTTATACCAGCTTTATTCATTTCACGAATATGCTTGGCTGTTATTCGACGTCCTTCTTCAACTATCAACTGTCCATTTTTTGTCTTGATATCGAATGCTGTTATTTCACCACGCATCCTATCTGGAACAATATGGAAAATACATTTTTGAGCATCAATTACGAATTTATTCATTTCGTAAAAAATATTGATCATCTGCTCGTTATCGTACCCTAAGCCTCTAAGTAAAATAGTAGCCGGTATTTTTCTACGCCGATCGATTCTGACGAAAACGCAATCTTTATGATCAAATTCAAAATCAAGCCACGAACCACGATATGGGATTACTCGAGCATTAAACAACAGCTTACCTGACGAATGGGTTTTGCCTTTATCATGATCAAAAAAAACACCAGGTGAACGATGTAACTGGGAAACAATTACCCTTTCCGTTCCGTTTATAACAAACGTTCCATTGTCTGTCATTAAAGGCAACTCACCCATGTAAACTTCCTGTTCACGGATATCCTTTACTACTTTTGCATTGGCCGATGCTTCTTTGTCATATATTACAAGACGAACCAATACCCTTAAAGGTGCAGCATAAGTTGCACCCCTTTGCTGGCACTCTCTTACATCAAAAACAGGCTCTCCCAATCTGTATTTAACATATTCCAGAACAGCATATCCGGAATGACTTTCAATTGGAAAAACACTGGAGAATGCAGCATGCAAACCACTGTCTTCACGTTTTTCAGCAGTTACGCCTGATTGTAAAAAGCCCGCATATGAATTAATTTGCGTTGCCAGAAGATAGGGAACATCGAGTACTTCAGTACCTTTCCCAAAATTATTTCGAATACGCTTTTTTTCTGTAAAAGAGTAGGACATATCGCTTCCAAACCTTTTCGTCATAGATAATTTTCTACCGTGCAATTAGAGCAAACAGTAAAAGGCCGGTGACAAAGTTGCCACCAGCCATACTTTGCAGAGATATTAGATTCTAATTTCTTTGCGATTGAGTCGAATATTATTTAATTTCGACAGTTGCGCCTGCATCAACAAGCTGCTTTTTAACATCCTCTGCTTCTGCTTTAGAAACAGCTTCTTTAACTGTAGTTGGAACGCCTTCTACAGCATCTTTAGCTTCTTTCAAGCCTAAGCCTGTCAAACTACGTACTGCTTTAATAACTGAAACCTTATTATCACCAAAAGAGGTCATAATTACGTCAAATTCAGTTTGCTCTTCAACTGCTGCAGCTGCAGCAGCAGGTGCTGCAGCTGTTGCAACAGCAGCTGAAACGCCAAATTTTTCTTCCATTGCTGAAATCAAATCAACGATTTCCATAACGCTCATATTTGAGACCGCTTCCAAGATATCTTCTTGTGAAATTGCCATTGTGTATTCCTCTAAAATATTAAGTTTTAAACTGGTAGTGCATGTACAATAAAATGTTTTGTACTATGCAGCTTCTTTGTGATCTCTGATTGCAGCCAATGTACGCACGAATTTAGCTGTCGGAGCTTTCATGACAGACATTAGCATCGCTATACCTTGATCACGAGTCGGTAGACTTGCTAGACGCGCAAGTTCAGAACCACCGAACGCTTGACCACCAATAGCAACAATTTTTGTAATCAATTTGTCGTGAGTTTTGGCGAAATCACTAATTAAACGTGCTGCCGAACCTGGATCTTCCATGGAAAATGCAATTAATAACGGACCAACCAGCCCATCTTGCATACATTCAAATTCAGTGCCTGCAACTGCCCGTTTAGCCAGTGTGTTTTTTACCACTCGCAAATATACGCCAGTTTCTCTTGCAGTTTTACGCAGCTCGGTCAATTCCGTAACTGTCAAGCCACGATATTCTGCAGCAATAGCAGAATGTGCTTTAGCAGCGAATACAGCAACTTCTTCTACGACAGCTTTTTTGCTATCTAAATTTAGTGCCACAGCTTACCTCCGGAAATTATCCCAAGAATTAATAAAAAGCATTCTTTATGAATACCCATTACGGTTCTTTTCCCTAGCTTTTAGGTTCCAGCTTCCGTCTACGCAGGAAAAAATTAAGTTTTTCAACACCTACGGTCTTTGACGGTTACCGAACGGATCGGCAACCCAAAGTCTTTTTACATTTAAAGTGAAATACTACTTTGATCTATCCACAACCCAGGCCCCATTGTTGTAGACAAAGTTATCTTTTTAATATAAACACCCTTTGCTGCAGTTGGTTTAAGTTTTCTTAAATCTGCAAGCAATGCCTCCAAGTTACCTTGTATAGCAACCGCATCAAATGTCACCTTACCAAGCGTGCAATGTATAATTCCAGACTTATCTGTTCTATAACGAACTTGACCGGATTTTGCGTTTTTTACTGCCGTCGCAACATCTGCTGTTACGGTTCCTACTTTTGGATTTGGCATTAAACCACGTGGTCCTAATATTTGACCTAACTGACCAACCACTCTCATTGCATCTGGCGAAGCAATTACTACATCGAAGTTCATTTCACCTTTTTTAACCAATTCACCCAGATCGTCCATGCCGACAATATCAGCACCAGCTTCTCTTGCCGCATCTGCATTTGGACCTTGTGTAAATACAGCAACTCTCACTGATTTACCTGTTCCGTTTGGCAATACTGTTGCACCCCGTACATTTTGATCTGATTTACGTGGGTCTACACCCATATTAACACTTACATCTATAGCTTCATTAAATTTAGCTGTACCAAGCTCTTTCAGTAATTGAACAGCCTCAGTAATAGAGTACTGTTTTGTTTTATCAACTTTCCCTTTTATTAATTTTGCTTTTTTAGTTAACTTAGCCATTACAACCCCTCCACATTGAGGCCCATGCTG
>CAIKYI010000242.1 GCA_903831545.1 uncultured Methylobacter sp.
ATTCTGTTAGATAACCACCTTCTTCATAGCCGACATACCCAGGAGGCGAACCAATCAGACGCGCTACCGAATGTTTTTCCATAAATTCAGACATATCAATGCGCACCATGGCATCCGGCGTATCGAACATAAATTCGGCCAAAGCTTTACACAATTCGGTTTTACCAACGCCGGTCGGCCCCAAAAATAAAAATGAACCGTTGGGGCGATTCGGATCGGACAAACCCGCTCTGGAACGACGAATGGCGTTACTGACTGCTTTTAGCGCTTCTTCCTGCCCAATCACTCGTTTACCAAGACTTTCTTCCATTCGCAGCAATTTGTCGCGCTCACCCTCCATCATTTTAGACACGGGAATCCCTGTCCATTTTGATACCACCTCGGCGATTTCTTCTTCAGTGACTTTGTTGCGCAACAAAGTCATTTTTTTGGCTTCAGTAGGTGAGTCTGAATGCAGCTGTTTTTCCAGAGCAGGAATGATGCCGTACTGTAATTCGGACATCCGCGCCAAATCATTGGTGCGACTGGCCGCTTCCAGTTCGGTTCGAGCCTGCTCCAGTTTTTCTTTAATCGAGGCTGAACCCTGCAATGAAGCTTTTTCCGCTTTCCAAATTTCTTCCAGATCAGAATATTCTTTCTCCAGGGTTGCGATTTCTTCTTCCAGAATTTCCAGACGTTTTTTAGACGCGGCATCTTTTTCTTTTTTAAGCGCCACCTGCTCAATTTTTAATTGAATCAGTCGCCGATAAAGCTTATCCATTTCTTCCGGCTTGGAATCAATTTCCATACGAATACGACTGGCAGCTTCATCAATCAAATCAATCGCTTTATCCGGCAACTGACGGTCGGCAATATAACGATAGGAGAGATTCGCCGCTGCAATAATCGCTGGATCAGTAATATCAACACCATGATGGACTTCGTATTTTTCTTTCAGGCCACGCAGAATGGCAACGGTATCTTCAACAGAAGGCTCATCGACCATCACTTTTTGAAAACGACGCTCCAAAGCTGCATCTTTTTCAACATATTTACGATATTCATCCAGTGTCGTCGCGCCTACACAATGCAGTTCGCCGCGCGCCAAAGCCGGTTTTAACATATTGCCGGCATCCATGGCGCCTTCGGCCTTGCCCGCACCAACCATGGTATGTAATTCATCGATAAACAAAATGACCTGACCTTCCTGTTTGGCAAGATCATTTAACACCGCTTTCAGACGTTCTTCGAATTCACCACGAAACTTGGCACCGGCAATCAGCGCGGCCATATCCAGCGCCAACACCTGTTTGCCCTTGATGCCTTCAGGCACTTCGCCATTGACAATACGCTGCGCCAAACCTTCAACAATCGCTGTTTTACCTACGCCGGGCGCACCAATCAAGACCGGGTTGTTTTTGGTGCGGCGCTGTAAAACCTGAATGGTTCGGCGTATTTCATCATCCCGCCCAATCACAGGATCAAGCTTGCCTTGTTCGGCTCGCTCGGTCAAATTGATGGTATATTTATTTAAAGCCTGCCGCTGCTCTTCGGCATTGGGATCATCGACGGCCTGACCGCCGCGCATGGCATCGATGGCATTTTCTATGGCCTGTTTGGTGACCCCGGCTTTTTTTAACAAATCCTGAACCAGGCTTTTTTCTTCAAACGCCGCCAATAAAAACAGTTCGCTCGAAATAAACTTGTCATTACGCTTTTGAGCGAGCTTATCGGTTAAATTCATTAACCGTGATAATTCATTGGAAAGCTGAACGTCTCCGCCAGAACCAGTCACTGTTGCGATGCGATCCAGTTCCCTGACCAGTTCGGTGCGCAGTAACTGGGTATTAATGCCCATCTTGGTCAGCAAGGGTTTAACGCTACCACCTTGCTGATCCAACAAGGCAAGCAGAACATGAGTCGGCTCAATGAATTGATGATCCTTACCCAAGGCCAGGCTTTGAGCATCAGCTATTGCCGTTTGAAACATACTGGTTAATTTGTCCATACGCATACTATCTACCTCATCTAGGATGTTTTTTAGTTATCACTAACATGGGGGATAGACTGCCCAATGTCAAGCGCAGATACACGCTGAATTATGACAAAGATAAATGTACAGCCAAACGGATCAATATTCTTTTAGAACCTGAAATAAAGCGACTTGAATGGCGCGATAAAAACAATACCAGCAAATCCGAAAACGTTATTTAGCCACAAATGCGCTTAAGCGAAAAACAACAACTAAAACAGCTACCTTTACCCAATTCACTGACTATTTTCAAATTGGCATCATGGCGCATAAGCACATGTTTGACGATAGCCAAGCCTAACCCTGTACCGCCTACTTTTTTGACACGCTTGACTTCCGAGCGATAAAATCGCTCCGTAACACGGGATATATCAGTTGTTGCGATACCTTCACCGTGATCTTCAACATCCAGAATCACAGCATCTTCAGATAATCGCCAGCGCAACTTCACCACAGAATTATCTGGCGAATATTTAAGGGCATTACCGAGCAGATTAGTAAAGGCACTACGTAACTCCTGCTCTTCGCCAACGATACGGGTATTTGTATCGAGAGCCAATTCAATTCTTCCAAAAAGCTTATTCGTTTGTTGCGATGAACTTCTTACTGGCCTATTGCCGTTCAATGCTTCTGCTTCGTTACAAATTTGAGTTAACAGGGCGGGGACATCGACACACTCGGTTTTTTTCTGTTGAGTTTCCAACCTGGTTAGCAACAGCAAATCATCAACCAAATGCTGCATACGTTCGGTTTGACTCTGCATTTGTTGAAACGAGGTCGTTAATAACGATGATTCGCCATCGTCCATGTCCTGTAATGTTTCCAGATACCCTTTAAGGACAGTTAACGGCGTTCTGAGCTCATGTGACACATTAGCCACAAAATCCTTGCGCATTCTCTCCATTTTTTTCAGCTGGGTAACATCCTGGGCCAACAAAAGTCGCAAGCCCGCACCATAGGGAATAATGCG
>CAIKYI010000243.1 GCA_903831545.1 uncultured Methylobacter sp.
AAGATCACGATAGTTTGAACAATCATGGCAAACTTGTCATTTTGCTGATGCATTTCCATATTCTGAGTCATCAACGTATTCATGTCGGTATGCCAACGCTCAAAGACTTCCGCAAATTTAGTAGCCTGACTTATTTTATCTGCCAGACAACCGGCTTTTTCAAGAAAATCCAGTCGTTCAGCATTTCTTTTCTCTTCAGAAAAATTCAACTCAGCATCATGTTTTTGTTGAAGCTGATTAATTTGTTCAAGAAGCTTTATTTGTTCTTGTTCCAGCAGCACTGATTGTTGCAATTGATGATTTAATTCCAGCTCCTGCTTGTTAAGGCTCAATTGCTTTTCGGTTTCTTCTTGCAAAAGATCAAGCGCTAACTCATGCTTTTGCAGGAGCTGGTTAACTTGAGCTGATAATTCGGTTTTTTCTTGCTCCAGGCGTGTAGACTGCTCTATGTGATAATCAATATCCGTAACTTTTAATTGCAGCTCTTCTTTATAGTTATCTATTTTTTCTTTGGCCTTAACGAGTTTCATCGTCAAAATATCAACTGCAGCCTGGTGTGTCAGTATTGACTCTCCAAGTTTTTTTTTATTGCTACGTATAAGTAAAGCAACGCTCAGACCGGATGCCAATAAACATCCCAAAATAAAAGCCAAAATTGTAATTTGCATGTCAGTTTGGCTTTAATAACTCAAGAGGTAAACAAAAGGCTTATTAACTTCTGTAAAGACCGTTAACAGCAAAATACGGTACGCAATCTGCCGATTAAATGTGTATTGATAACTCATGCAGCCGCCATTACTGGTGCTTTGGCACTCACTGCAAAATGACCGGGAAGATATAAAACGGTTTCAAATGTTCGTTGATCAAAACCCTCCTTATTGTCCAGAAAATTAATGCTGACATGTCCGCCCTCTTTTCTGGCAAAACCAATAACTGCATCCATGCCAACACCCCGTCCGGAGATCTCGGTAAGTTTGTCAGCCGTAGTGAATCCGGGCAGAAAAATCAGCGCGGCGACTTTTTCATCAGTCAAGCTGTCATTTTCCTGTAGCAGTCCATTATCCAAAGCCTTTTGACGAATTTTGTTCAGGGCAAGACCACAACCGTCATCGTTGATAGATATTTTGAGTAATTCACCGTCCACTTCAATGGACACATCAATACATCCTTGTATCGGCTTATCATTAGCCAATCGCTCAGCAGGCATTTCCAAGCCATGATCAACACAATTTCTGAATAAATGCGTAAAAATATCTTTAATCACGCCAACACTTTTACTTTTCAGTAGCAGCGTTCCGTTGTTTATTAACACTTTAGGTGCCTGTTTCCCCAAGCTTTCTGCCAACGCCGGCAACGATTCAACAATTGCAGAAAAAACCGTATCAAGGGACTCTGTTCCGAGTTGCCTTAGCATGCTGTGTACCGCGTTTTTTGCCACCATCAAATCGTGGACATTGGAATAACTGACTTTTTCCAGTAATTTGATGGTTTCTTGAATTTGCTTGTTATCAACCATAACGTATTTTTCAATGCTACCTTTGCGGCCCGGTCCTTTTCGACCCAAACTAACTTCATTAATCTTGGCATAATGCTCAACCAGTTGGTGTACTTGTGCCAGATCATCCAGTAATCGAAGCTGATCCCAGGCAATACTGGAATCAGGTTGGCGCAACTCATCATAAACTGACTCTGTATTATGAACATGGTTACTTAAATTGGTCAGACCGTATGTCCTGGCATTG
>CAIKYI010000244.1 GCA_903831545.1 uncultured Methylobacter sp.
CGCCTGGCGCAATGCCAATACCACCGACTTGCGCGGCCAGCGCATCGGATAAATAATCGCCATTTAAATTCAAAGTCGCGATCACATCAAAATCTTCAGGCCGGGTTAATACTTGCTGCAAGGTAATGTCCGCAATGGCGTCCTTAATTAAAATGCGACCTTTTGCCAGCGCTTCAGCCTGAGTATTATTGGCAGCCTCCACGCCAAATTCGGCGCGTGTTTTTTCCCACTGTCCCCAAGTATAAACCTGATCAGGATACTCGCGTTCGGCCAGTTTATAGGCCCACAGACGAAACGCTCCTTCTGTGTACTTCATGATATTGCCTTTATGGACAATAGTAAGAGATTTACGGTTATTGGTAATCGCATAATCAATAGCCGAACGAACCAGGCGCTCTGTACCTTCCTGCGACACCGGTTTTATCCCTATTCCGGAAGATTCCGGAAAACGTATCTTTGCGTATTGCCTGGGAAAATTTTCTTTTAACAACTGCAAAAAAAGCAGTACCTCATCGCTACCTTGTTCGAATTCGATACCGGCGTATATATCTTCAGTATTTTCCCGGAAAATAACCATGTCAACGGCCCCGGGATTTTTTACCGGCGAGGGAACCCCGGTAAACCAACGTACCGGTCTCAAACAAACATACATATCGAGCAACTGCCGCAAAGCGACATTCAGAGAACTAATGCCCCCACCTACCGGCGTAGTCAACGGACCTTTAATGGATACCAGATAATTTTTACAGGCATCGACTGTTTCATCGGGTAACCAGGTATTGCCCAAACGATAAGCTTTTTCTCCCGCATACACTTCCATCCAGTGAATTTTTTTCTTTCCTGAATAAGCGCTGGCGACAGCAGCATCCAAAACACGGACAGTAGCCCGCCAAATATCAGGACCGGTACCATCACCTTCAATAAAAGGAATGACTGGGTTGTCCGGCACCACCAAAACACCGTTTTGCATAGTAATAGCACTGCCGTTTGAGGGGGGATTGAGAGTGAAACTAGCCATAACATCTACTTATAATTAACACTAAGTATGATGCATAAGTTATGCGACGTCGCACCGCACCAACAGTAGGCGCATTAGGCGACGTCTCCACGGACTTTTTGCATCATATCAAATGTAAAGTGATTTGTACCTTTTAACCGCCAAGACTGGATAAATGCAGGCTTATGGCACTATAATTAATCGAACAGCTTTTTTTTAACCAATGGAGAAATAAATGCACATAGTTACATTGATAAAAGGTGATGGTATTGGTCCATCAATAATGAATGAAGCTGTCAAAGTGATTGACGCCTCTGGCGTAAAAATCCAATGGGAAGAAGCGTATGCCGGTATGGCTGCTTTTGAAAAATTTGGCACCCCGCTGCCTGATGAAACCATGGCCTCAATAGACAAAACCCGTCTGGCCTTTAAAGGGCCGTTGACTACCGGTGTTGGTGGCAACGGCTTCAGAAGTATTAACGTTGCACTGCGTCAAAAATATGAACTGTACGCCAATGTCCGGCCTGCCAAAAGTTGGCCGGGTGTAAAAACACGCTATGATGATGTTGATATTGTTATCGTCCGTGAAAATACCGAAGGCCTCTACGCAGGACTTGAGCATTATCTAACCCCTAAAAAAGACATTGCTGAAAGTCTGGCCGTCGTCACCCGAACCGGTTCGGAACGTGTCATCGAATATGCTTTTAAATATGCGCGCGACAACAATCGCAAAAAAGTCACCGTTTGTCATAAAGCCAATATTTTAAAATTCACTCAAGGGCTATTTTTGGATGTCGCCAGAGAAACTGCTGCGCGCTATCCCGATATCAAGTTTGATGAAAAAATTATTGATGCCGCCTGTATGCACATGGTTATGGATCCGTCTCAATATGATGTTATCGTTTGCACCAACATGTTCGGCGACATTTTATCTGATTTGACCGCAGGACTGGTAGGCGGCTTGGGCTTGATCCCCGGTGCCAATATCGGTAATGATGCCGCCTTATTTGAGGCCGTTCATGGCAGCGCGCCAGATATCACCGGCAAAAACCTGGCTAACCCCACCGCTGTAATCATGGCCGGTGTGATGATGCTGGAGTACCTCGGTGAACATGAAGCAGCTGCCAAAGTAAAAACTGCCGTTGAAAAAGTCGTTAATGAAGGCCAATTTGTAACGCCGGATCTTAACCCCCAATCAACTTGCGGAACCATCGAAATGGGCAATGCGATTGTTGAGGCGATGAAGTAATTCTCGATCCCACGAAAACCAAGTGAAAGTATTCTTACCTTTGCATAAGTTTTTAAGATATTAATTTTTTTATTATTCAATTAGCGGAAAATCGAGGTAGGTCGGGTTAGTGAAACATAACCCGACAAC
>CAIKYI010000245.1 GCA_903831545.1 uncultured Methylobacter sp.
ATCGCCAGCTCCAATAAAATCAAGCCCTTAGGTGTATGTCTAAGGGCTTTTTTTATGCCCGTAGCTAAATCGTAGCTATCGGATTCATCCCCCACCACATGAAGCGCCGACAACCGATCAACATACTCGGCTAAATGATCACTGGATAGATGCGCATAACGCCGCACCATCTCCACCGACTCCCACCCGCCCAACTCTTGCAACACATTTAACGGCGTACCCGCTTGCACATGCCAACTGGCCCAAGTATGGCGCAGATCATGCCAACGGAAGTCTTTAATCTCTGCCCGTTCTAATGCCTGCCGCCATGCCTTGGTATTCACTTGGATCACAGGATTACCGTGATAAGTGAAGACATGGGTTAAATGCTTGCCCATTTGCTCACGAATGATCACTACTGCCGCTTTTGACAACGGCACCGCGATTGCACGCCTTGCTTTGGCTTGGTCAGGATGTATCCACGCACAACGCCGGGGTAGATCAATCTGTGACCATTGCAAGCCGGTGACATTGGCTTGCCTTAATCCGGTTTCCAGACTAAACCGCACCATGGCTTTTAAATGATCCGGTAATTCCAGTAACAGACGATCCACTTCCCCGCGCGTTATCCAGCGAATGCGCCGACTGGGTTCAGGTAACAACCGAATTTTCGGCACCTTATCCAGCCATTCCCATTCCAGCGCCGCTTTGCGAAGAATAGCGCGAATTAAAGCCAACATCCGGTTAACGGTGCTGTTGCTGACTTGGGTGGCCAGCTTGGCTTGTATCAGCTTATCCAACGCATCACGGTTGATTTCATCCAAGCCAGCGCCGTTTAGGTATTGATCCAGCCAGCGTAAATGGCCCTGATCATCACCCCGTGACGCTTTGTGTTGGGTTTCATTCAACCACCGCAATCCAGCTTCATTCCACGAATAACGCCGTTTGGCTCCAAGCTTGGTTTGCTCCCAAAGTTGGACTTTTAGCTTGTCGTGAAACTCTTGAGCTTTGTTTTTGTCGGGCGTTCCAGTGCTTTTTTGTACAGTTCGTCCGTTGAGGGTGATTTTAATCCACCAAACAGACGAGTCTTTTCGTTTAAAGAGTGACATAGGTTTATCTCCTGTTCACCCTGCAATGTTCGCCGTGGATATTGTGCGCGGATATGCTCGATCAAGTCAACGTCCACAAATACCCAACACTTGCCGATCTTGGCACCGGGAATCTCTCCGGCCTTGGCTTTGGTTTGTAGTGTGACCGGATGAATCCGTAATAACTCGGCGGCTTGGTGCAGGTCTAAGGTATTCATGTGCAGACCACTATTTTGATAAAGTGGTACTGAATCCGGTAATAAAAGGGACTGGCGAATGTTCGCTGTAATCCAATCGTGCCGGTGTTCCAGCGCGCTTTAGTCGCTCTATGACTTTTTCCGGACTGCCCTCGACTTCCAGCATGACAGTGATCAAAGGGCCGTATGCTTGACGAGCATAATGGGTCAAGTGTTCATAGCTAATGGTGGCGGTTTTGCGTGTGGTTTTGATACGCTCCTGAATTTCACTAACCCAGCCCATACAATCATAAGACGCCTCAAGGTATTTACCGGGTTCTAATAACACATCCCAAGGAATAATCCGGTCACGATTATGTAATTCCAGCTCCCAGCGCACCCAAGGACTAGAGGCATCACCCAACTGTTTACCCTTTTCGTAAACTCTAAGCAATTTGCCGTTTTTACGCTTGCCCACGTAAAAGGTGCGACCGCTTCCATCAGCATCAATCCAATTACCGTGTTGACTACATGAAGGTTTATTGCCACCGGCATTGAATTGCCCGGTTTTGTAAAAATTAACAGCATCATCCACAGAAGGTAAACCATCGAACAAATCGACAGCCCCATCCCAGCGGGTAATTCGACCCTTAAGAATCTCACAAAACAAGTGATAACAGCCCTGCCAATCAGTAATCAAGGCACAAGCTGAACCCGGCAAACTCACCAACGCCGTCCCACGTTGACCACCAAAGGCCAGCATTCCGCCGGTTTTACCAATGGTGAAGGAGGTTTTATAACCATGCAACCCCCCTTTTCGTTCTGCCATATTGTCGAAGTCATCCCCCAAAAATAAACGAAAATAACGAACCAGTTGCACAATACTTTGTTGAGAACCATCAAACGGAAATGTGGTATTAAGAAAATCAGTTAAGGCCGCCAAAGGTTCACCGTCTGCTTTCGCTAAAGGCGTAAAAATCAACTTGGCTTGATTATTATGATCAGGAACAATTTGAAAAGTTTCCCCTGAATCGGAGCTGTTTATTATGTCTTGTAAACTTTCCCCCCGTATTACCAGACGGGGAACTTCCTCGCCGGAAATAGCGGACACCTCTAGACCACCGCCGACCGGCAACGAAGGCGCCTGGCTGTCGCTCTCCGTTTCCGGCCTGCGAGTTTCTATAAGTTGAAGGTTATGTTCAGGTGAAGAAAGTTCACCGTTTGTTAATACAGGCTGAGATTTTGAAGGCATAAATCACCGTTTGGCTACGGCAGAATGGAATCATTCCGCAACGGTTGTGTAATTTATACATGAGAAGAGTAATGAACGATGCCGTAAAAAACCATTTCACGGCATTGACTATTGATTAGATTTCTGAAACCGTCGGTATTCAATCAAGCGTTTGGTTAAAGCATTTTCGGTCTCGATACGATTTTCATAATGATCAAGATGTAATTGATCACAAATATCGAGTATTTCACGATGTTTAAGCTCATCCAGCCACTGAGTGCTTTCCAATATGGCAAAAAGCATATAAAGGGCACGATGACGTATTTTTCCTTTAATCTGAGGGGATCGAGTTCGATAACTAAGAGCATCAAGAAAATTCTGATCACCTTCCCGTTGTGCTTTTGAGTTTCGATCTTTGAAGTAGGGAATTTGTTCAAGAATATTTCGGTCAATATGTACAGCCAAACAGAATGAATCATCATCCCCAGCCATTGCCTCCTTAACCAGTTGTGTCAATTTTCGACCATGCACCATCAAGGC